>JBAXGL010000019.1:0-19544 GCA_037139375.1 Bacteroidales bacterium
TAATCCGTATTCCGTCGAACGGAATGTCGAAAGACACCATCCGCGTTCTATTCTTTTTTGAAACCCGAAATTATATGCGGGTTAAACCAGAAAAGCGCACACAAAAAAGCCGCTTCTGCAATAGAAACGGCTTGATATGTAGTCTTTAGTAAGGTTTGATTGAGGTAAAACCTTTGCTCTGGAGAAGATTCTTACAACAAATTGACAATCAACGCTGGAGCAAAGCTCAAGGCAATCAACAAAATGGTAGCAATCAAAATCTGTGTCTTGTATTGATTGTCCGATGCCACAGGTTGATGCTCGTCGGCAGTCGAGAAATACATCGCTACCACCGGACGGAAGTAGTAATAGATGCTCACCATCGATCCTACAACAGCAATCATCACCAATGCGATATTTCCACCTTCGAATGCTTTGATAAAGAGATTGAATTTGGCAGAGAAGCCAATCAATGGAGGTATTCCAGCTAATGAGAGCAACGAGATAGTCATGGCAAATGCTGCAACGGGATTGCTTTTGGCTAATCCGTTGAACGACTTGATGGAGAATGAACCTGTATTTTCGCGCACCATAATCAAAACTGCAAAAGCAGTAATAGTCGCTATGGAGTAAGATATGGAGTAAAGCAACAATACACCCGAAGCTTGCTGTTTCAGTGCGACGAGGGCAATAAGCATATATCCGGCATGCGCAATCCCCGAATAGGCAAACATGCGCTTCACGTTGTCTTGATACAATGCAGTGAAGTTGCCAATCACAATGGTAGCAATGGCAAAAATGGTAAAGGTGGTTTTCCATATCTGCTCTACTTCGCCAAAGCAAGAGTTCATCAGTCGATAGAAAGCCGCAAAAGCAGCTACTTTGCCCACTGTAGCCATAAACGAGGTGATGAGCGTAGGTGAACCTTCGTAGACATCGGGTGCCCAGAAATGAAACGGAGCAGCACCCACTTTGAATGTCATGCCCACAGCCAACAACAAGAACCCAATGACAAAGATGTCGGGTAGATTGGTTTGATTGAGCAACACATAGTGATGAATTTCGGCGAGATTGAAACTGCCCGTAGCCCCATAGAGCAAAGCAATGCCAAACAAAAGAAAACCCGATGCAAATGAACCCGTGAGGAAATATTTCATGGCAGCTTCGTTCGATGCGGGATCCGACTTTTTGCTTCCTGCCAAGATGTAGAGCGATATAGAGAGTGTTTCGATACCCAAAAACAACATCACCAGATTGCCAAAAGAGGTCATCATCAATCCACCTGCCAAAGCAAACAAAATCAGTGCGTAGATATCCTCCAGCGGACGTTTGATGGGTTTGTAATAAACGGGAGCATACAAGAATATCAGCAAGGTAGAGAAAATCAATACCGCATTGAAGGCAATACTGAAGTTATCGCCAATATACATTTCGTTGAAGTAGTGTATCGATTGGTTCCACCCGTACAGTCCCGCTACGAAAGCTGCAGGGAGTCCCACGGCGATAATTGGCAGCAAGATACGTTTCTTCTCGAACGCTCCAAACAGAAGCACTAAAATAGCTACAATGGCAATGGTTATGATTGCGTACATATTTTATTATTTAGTTGGTTGAAGAAAGTAACACGGCAAGACAGATTCTTTGTTGCGCGTTGTCTTTTGTTGCACCCTCTCCCCTTGTTATTTAATCTTTACTCTTTAATCTTACTTAATCGCTCCTTCGATAAACTGCAAAATAAACGAAGGATAAATACCCACTAAGAAAATGGCAACTATGATAGGCACAAACAGAATCATCTCTTGTGTGGTCAGATCTTTGAAATCGTCGGAAAGCGAATTCTGATGTCCATACATAATCTTCTGATACATTTTCAGCATATAGACCGCACCCAGAATGATGGTGAGTCCGGCAACGATGGCTATTACTTTGTTGAATTCGAACAGACCCAACAGAATCAAAAACTCACCCACAAAACTATTGGTCAGAGGCAATGCCACATTAGCCAACACAATGATGAGAAAGACCGTTGCAAAGCGGGGTGCTTGATGAGCAATGCCACTCAATTGACTGATTTTGTCTGTGTTGGTACGCTTCACGATCACATAGTAACAGAGGAAAAAGCCTACCACATTTACCCCGTGCGAAAACATTTGCAAAAATGCACCTTCGATGCCGTAATGTGTGTTGCTCATCAAACCCAACGCAATGATGCCTACGTGCGAAAGCGACGCAAAAGCAATCAACTTCTTCAGATGCGGTTGCGCTATGGCAATGATGGCAGCATAAATTACGCCAAACAATGCTAAGTAGATAAAAAGTTGCGCACCATTGGCCAACATATCCGGACAAATAGGCAAGATAAAACGATAGACGCCATAAAGTCCCATTTTCAGCATGATACCTGCCAACAACATCGAACCTTGCACCGGAGAGACATTGTAGGTCTCAGCCTGCCAAGTGTGGAAAGGAAACAATGGAATCTTGATAGCAAAAGCAGCAAAGAAAGCCAGAAAAATAGGAATCTGCACCGCATAAGGCAAATGCAATTGATAAAAGGCTTCGAAACTGAACGAATGAGGAGCAGGCGTTAGCGTGTAGAGGTATAAGATGCCCACCAGCATAAACAAACTGCCAACAACCGTGTAGATTAAGAATTTAACAGTGATTCGTTTGGCATTTTCGCCACCCCAAAAAGCTGTGATAAAGAAGATCGGTATCAACGCCAATTCCCAAAAGATGTAGAATAGAATCATATCGGAAGCTGCAAACACACCAATCAACGCCATCTCCATCAACAGGATCAGTGCAAAGAAGTTGTGACTACGTTGTTCACTCTTTTCGGTAGATGCAATGATAATGGGCATCAGCAACGATGTCAAAACAATCAGCAACATCGACGGCGCATCTATTTTCAACAAAAAGGCAATAATCGGAAGATTTAAACTGTTGCTGTCAAATGTCAATACGACACCAGGAGTGATATACATCGTGTATGCTCCGACCATGGAAATGACAAATACCACCAACGAGGCTACTAAAGCAACAGATTTACTCTCTTTGCCCGTCTTACCCGAAAACAAAAACAACGAAGCAAGTAAAGGTAGAATGAGTAATAACGCAATAATCATCTTCTTTAGAATATTAAATTAAAAATTAGGATTGCCAGGATGCTAAAAACCATCACAACCATATAAAACCCAACGTTTCCGGTTTGAATGTATCTCAGATTTTTACCGAGCAACACGGTGTTGTTGCCAATCTCGTTCACCAAACGATTGATGATGTTTTGATCTACTGTTTCGCGGAAATAAACCGATAATTTCGCCGTAGGTTTCACAAAACAGAAGTCGTAAATCTCATCGAAGTAGAATTTGTTTGCAAAGACTTTGCGAATGCCTGTGGGGGCTTGCTGCAATGAACTGTCTGTCACAAAGAGTTTGTACATCGCAAATACAAGTAATCCGATAAGGGTCAACGGAATCAATAGAATCATCCATTCGGTCTGCACATCGGCATGATGTTCGAGCACAGGCACCAAGTTTTTAGCTGAAGCAAACACGGGCGATAAGTAGTTTTCAAAACCCTGATTGTTCGAAAACAAAGACGGTATTTGAACAAACCCTGCTATCACACTCAACACCGCCAACACCGCCATCGGCAACAACATCACCTGCGGCGATTCGTGTACGTGGTGGTTTGACTTCACGGCAGCACTCTCTTTTTTGTAGAACACCACAAAAAGCAGACGAAACATATACATGGTGGTCAGCAACGAAATAAAAGTAGCTGTAATACCCATCCCCAAACTGTTTTCGTAAGCAGCAGTCAATATCAACTCTTTCGAAAAGAACCCTGCAAAAGGCGGAATACCCGAAATGGCAATCGTGCCGATAATAAACAGCGCAAAAGTGAACGGAATCTTCTTGCGCAATCCACCCATATTGCGAATATCTTGTTCGTTGCTCAACGCATGAATCACACTACCTGCTGCAAGGAACAACAGTGCTTTGAAAAAAGCGTGTGTAGTCAAGTGAAACATAGCTCCTGAGAATGATCCCAATCCCAAGGCCATAAATAGAAATCCTAATTGGCTAACGGTAGAGTAGGCGAGCACTTTCTTAATGTCGGTCTGATAAATGGCAATAATTCCACCTACGATTGCCGTAGCAACACCTATCACCAAAATGATATTCATCGTGACGGGCGAAAGCACAAACAACACACTCGAACGAGCCACTAAATAGATACCTGCTGTCACCATGGTAGCCGCGTGTATCAATGCCGAAATAGGAGTGGGACCCGCCATAGCATCGGGCAACCAAGTGAACAGTGGAAGTTGTGCACTTTTACCCACAGCACCAATAAACAGTCCGATGGTGATAAAGAGCAACACTTCGCTACCGATTGGCAGCAGAGCAGCCTTAGTGGCTATTTCGCTGATAGATAGCGTATGGAATGTTTGAAACAACATAAAAATAGCAATCAGAAAACCTAAATCGCCGATGCGGTTCATGATAAATGCTTTTTTTGCAGCGTCGTTGTTGGCATGTTCCTTAAACCAGAATCCAATCAACAGGTACGAACACAAACCGACTCCTTCCCAACCGATGAAAAGCATCAGATAGTTAGAACTCAATACCAACGTGAGCATAAAAAAGATAAACAGATTCATATACGAGAAGAAACGACTGATGCCGGCATCTCCTTTCATATAACCTATCGAATAAACGTGTATCAGAAAACCTACCCCGTTGATAATCATTAGCATCAATGCCGAAAGTCGATCGACAGTCAGTGCAAACGGAATAGAAATATCTCCGAATTTAATCCAATCGAAAAGCGCTACCTCAATCTTCAAGTTCAATGAACTGACGGTAGCGAACAAAATAGAAGACAAGATTAAATTGATGAAGATGGCACCCGATGCAACGATTCCCGAACTGTTTTTGCCAATCTGTTTAGAGAAAAGACCAACCAAAAGGAACCCCAGCAACGGGAAAATAAGGAGTAATGTAGATATAAGTTGCATATTCATAACGCTTGCTATTACCATTTTAATTTGTTCAAAACATTAATATCGATTGTTCGGGTAGAGCGATAGACCACTACTAAAAGAGCCAGTCCAATAGCCACTTCTGCCGCTGCAACGACCATGATAAAAAAGACGAATATCTGTCCGGCAGGGTCATTCCGGTATGCCGAGAAGGCTGTCAGAAGGAGATTCGCTGAATTCAGCATCAACTCTATCGACATAAAAATGACCAATGCGCTTCGTTTCATTAAAACTCCAGCTACCCCAATGGCGAACAGAGCGGTGCAGAAAATAATGTAATAATTCAACGGAAGGGTTTGTAGTTGTTCCATCTGTTTATTTATGAATTATGAGTTATGAATTATAGGTGATGAGTTTTTTTGTACAACTCGTCACGCAATTCTGTTATTGCTGAATTTGTTTATCTTTTTTGCCAAACATCACTGCTCCTACCATTGCCGCAAGGAAAAGAAGAGAAGAGTATTCGAAAGGCAACAAATATTGACTAAATAAGGTTTTCCCCAGGTTCTTCACGATACCAATTTGAGTGAGGCTTGGGTTAACGGTCGATGCTAATTCAAACGATTTGAGCGAAGCAAGCAACGTCAGAAACAACAAACCACCCGCCACTGCTGCCATAAACTGCCAGATGGCCTTTTTACGAAATTGCCCTTGGATATTGAGATTCAACAACATCACAGTGAAAAGAAACAACACCATAATGGCACCTGCATATACGATAATGTGTACAATCGCCAGAAATTGAGCGTTCAACAAGATGTAGTGACCAGCTATCGAAAAGAAAGTCATTGTAAGATACAGCACTCCGTGAATGGGCTTTTTGGCAATCAACACCATCATGGCTCCCAAAATTGCCACAAAGCTTAAAAAGTAAAATAGAATTTGTGTAATCATTGTTTCTATTGGTTATGTTGTTGCGTTTTGTCTTTCTTAAACTCTAATACATCAGCTGTTTGTCGTTTTGAAACGTCAATGCGAGCATCAATCTTCTCCACCAAACGATCTTTTCCCCAAACAAAATTCTTGCGGCTAATGTCTCCGGGCAAAAGTCTATCTGTCAAGAATATGGCTTCTTTCGGACACGCCGTTTCACAATCGCCACAGAATATACAACGCAACATATTGATGTTGTATTCAGCAGCATATTTCTCTTCGCGGTAGAGATTCTCTTCACTGTCGAGACGCTCTTTTGCAATCATCGTGATGGCTTCTGCCGGACATGCTAATGCACACAGACCACAAGCCGTGCAGCGCTCACGCCCTTCGTCATCGAGTTTCAATACATGCAATCCTCTATAAATGTCCGACACCGGACGTTTCACTTCGGGGTATTGAATAGTAGTCTCTTTCTTGAAAAAGTGACCAAAAGTAATCACCATACCTTTGAAGATTGCCGGCAAATAGAAGCTCTCGACAAGAGACATCTTTTTGTTCGACACCACTTTCGAGCGGTTGGTGAGTTTTATTATCGATTTATTTTGATCCATAATGAGATTGTTACTGGCAATAAATTGTATCGCAAATTTTATTTAAACAACAAGGTGACTACTCCGGTAATAATAATATTGAGAATCGCCCAAGGTAAAAGCATTTTCCATCCAAAACCCATCAATTGGTCGTAACGAAAACGTGGCAAAGTCCAGCGAATCCACATAAACAAGAACCCGAAGAATGCAATTTTCGCAAATAAGATACACGTTCCGACAATTGTCAGCCAATTGTGCGATAAGCCCAACTGATCGACGAATGGGAAGTTATACCCGCCAAAATAGAGTGTCGAAATCATCGCCGAAGCAACGAACATATTGATGTATTCAGAGAAAAGGTAGAACCCCAATTTCATCGAACTGTATTCGGTGTGGTAACCGCCAATTAACTCTGCCTCACACTCGGGAAGGTCAAACGGGGTACGGTTGCATTCAGCAAATGCACAAATCACAAACACAAAGAATCCGATGGGCTGTGTCCACACATTCCAGTGAATGCCGTGTTGTTGTGCCACTATATCATTCAGACTCAAACTGCCTGACGACATCACAATAGCAATGATCGCCATTCCCATAGCCAATTCGTAGCTAATCATTTGCGACGAAGCACGAACAGCTCCCATCAGAGCGTATTTGTTGTTCGAAGCCCAACCACCAATCATAATGCCATAAACGGCAACAGAACCTACCGCAAAAACATATAAAATAGCAATATTGATGTCTGCCACTTGCAACGCATATTCTTTTCCACCTATTTCAAGTGTTCCACCCCAAGGAATCACAGCACTACCAAGCAGTGCCACAACCATGGTGAGTGAAGGACCCAAAATATAGAGAAATTTATCTGCTTTAGCTGGCGTAAATTCCTCTTTGAAAAACAACTTCAACCCATCTGCTAACGGTTGGAATACCCCGTAGATACCTGCTCTGTTGGGTCCAAGTCGATCTTGAAAGAATCCAGCAATTTTTCGTTCGAAAAGGGTAGAATACATCGCTACCACTAAACTCACCAAGAGAATCGTGACCGACAGTATCAATTTATAGACTACAAATTCAATATCCATATTACTCCATTTTTTCTTTTAAAGGATTGATTACCTTTGGTTTCATCAATGTTTTGTAGTGGTTTTGATTGATGACCGAATAGGGTTCCACATCGCGGGGTCCTTCGATAGTCCAATCAGCCGTATGTTTCTTTTCGAAACGACATTCGTTACAAATGAAGTCTGTCACTTCGCCATTTTCATCTTTTCGACCTGTGACACGATAAATCTCTTCGCCTCTATACCATACGGTCGTTTTGCCACTGCACTTGTTACATTTGCGGTGTGCATTCATTGGTTTCAGAAACCACACCCGGTTTTTGAATCGGAATGTCTTATCGGTAAGTGCTCCCACCGGACAAACATCAATCATGTTTCCAGAAAATTCATTTTCGATGGCTTGGTGAACAAATGTAGAAATCTCAGCTTTTTCACCACGATACAATACACCGTGAACGCGTTTGTCGGTCAAATCATTAGCAACATACACGCAACGATAGCATAAAATGCAACGATTGGGATGAAACTGAATCAGATTGCCAATATCTATTTTTTCATAAGTGCGTTTTCCTTCGTCGTAACGAGAGGTATGCTTGCCGTGTTCGTAACTCAAATTTTGCAAATCGCATTCGCCTGCTTGATCACAAACAGGGCAATCGAGTGGGTGATTGATGAGCAAAAACTCGGTAATTGCTGCACGCGACTCAACCACTTGTGGCGAGGTAAGATTTTGAACCACCATGCCATCTAAAGCCTCTGTGCGGCACGATGTCACTAATTTTCCCAGTGGTCGTGGTTCGTTGTTCGAGAGGTTGGTCACTTTCACCATACACGTACGGCATTTGCCACCACTTTCTTTCAATTTGGAGTGATAACACATGGTAGGAGGAACTATACTTCCACCAATCATGCGCGCAGCTTGCAAGATAGTAGTACCTTTTTCTACCTCTATCAATTGATTATCTATAGTTACTTTAATTTTAGCCATCGTTACTATTCGTTTTTGAGTCCTGTCAATTTACCATGTTTAATCATTCGAATTTTCTCAGGATGTGCTACGTGATATTCAAATTCTTCTCTGAAATGACGAACCGCAGCCGCTACTGGCCATGCCGCAGCATCACCGAGCGGACAAATCGTATTTCCTTCTATTTTTCCAGCAATACTCACCAACAAATCAACGTCAGTGTCTTTTCCTTCGCCTATTTCAATGCGGTGAAGCACTCGCTCCATCCAACCTGTTCCTTCGCGACATGGCGAACATTGTCCACACGATTCGTGGTGATAAAAGCGCGCTAATGTATAGGTATTTCTGACAATGCATGCATCTTCGTCGTAAACGATAAATCCTCCCGAACCAAGCATCGACCCCGTTGCAAAGCCACCATCTGCCAAAGATTCGTAACTGATTAGTCGTGGTTCACCTTTTTGGGTATTCAGAATCAAGTTTTTAGGTAGAATAGGCACCGAAGAGCCACCCGGAATCACCGCTTTTAGCTCTTTGCCATTCTTTATGCCACCACAATATTTGTCACTGTAAATGAATTCTTCCACCGGAAGTCCCAGTTCTATCTCATAGACGCCTGGTTTGTTGATATTTCCACAAGCAGAAATGAGTTTTGTGCCTGTGCTGTTTCCAATTCCTATTTTGGCATATTCTGCGCCGCCGTTGTTCACAATCCAACCCACATTTGCCAGTGTTTCCACATTGTTTACCACAGTCGGACAATCGTAAAGACCTTTCACTGCTGGAAATGGTGGTTTTATGCGAGGATTACCTCTTTTACCTTCCAACGATTCTATCAAAGCCGTCTCTTCGCCACAGATGTAAGCACCTGCTCCGGCTTGTAGGTAAATATCTAAATTGTAACCGCTCTTCAAAATATTCTTGCCTAAAAGGCCCTCTTTGTAGCACTCTTTGAGAGCAATATTCAGGATGCCGATGATATCTTTGAACTCGCCCCGCACATAGATGTATGCTGTGTGAACATTCATCGCATACGACGCACATATCATACCTTCAATCAAGCGATGAGGAATATGTTTCAACAAATGACGGTCTTTGAATGTGCCGGGTTCACTCTCATCTGCATTGCAAATGAGATAACGAGGATTTGGATCATTTTTATCAAAAAAAGTCCATTTTTTACCAGTCGGAAAACCTGCACCTCCACGTCCACGAAGACCGGATGCAATAACCTGATTTGTTACTTCATCAGGTGTCATTGTTTTCAATGCTTTTGCAACAGACGAATATCCACCGTTTTTACGATAAACCTCGATGCCTCGAATGCCTTCTATTTCTATATTTTCTAAGATAATCTTTCTTTCCATGTCAGCTCTTCGGGTTTCTTAAGATTGCTTTCAGCTCTCAATTTCTCGATGATACCATCGATTTTCTCTAAATCAAGAAATTCGTAAAATTCAGTATTCACTTGCATCACAGGTGCCGATCCACATGACCCCAAACACTCTACCGCTTTCAGGCTGAATAGTCTGTCAGTAGTAGTCTCGCCCACTTGGATTTGAAGTTTATTCTCTAGGTGTTCAATCAGGTCTTCTCCTCCGCAAAGGGCACAAGGTCCTGTCTGACAGACTTCGATAACATATTTCCCCACAGGATCGATATAAAATTGAGAATAGAATGTAGCGACTTCGAATACTTCGATTGGTGTAATCTTGAGTAAATCAGCCACATAATCCATAATATCAACATTCAGGCTTCCGCCCATCTCCTCCTGCGCAATATGCAAAATCGGAATCAATGCCGATTTCTGTCTGCCTGCCGGATAGTGCGAGATAATGATTTTCACTTTCTCCATTGTTTCTGGAGTAAATGAAACATCAATTCCTCTTTTTATATAAAGCTTGTTTTTAAAATTCTTTCCGCTCATTATTCGATTGTTTAGGCGTCTAATTCTCCTGCAATTACATTCATACTACTCATGGTGATGATAGCATCCGAAAGCATACTTCCCTTTATCATCTCGGTATAGGCCTGATAGTAGATGAAACTTGGTCGACGGAAGTGTACTCTGTAAGGTGTTCTACCACCATCGGCCACCACATAAAATCCTAATTCACCGTTACCACCTTCTACCGCTGAGTAAATCTCTTTTTTAGGTACATTTATTTCACCCATCACCATTTTGAAATGGCTGATAAGTGGTTCCATTTTGCTGTAAACTTCTTGTTTGGGTGGGAAATAGAAGTCGGGTACTTCCATATTGAATTTGCCTTCTGGTAGATTATCTAAAGCGTTGTTTATCAATTTAATACTTTCCCATATTTCGGTCTGACGAACACAAAAACGATCGTAAGTATCGCCATTTTGTCCGATTGGAACAATAAAGTCAAAGTCGCTGTATGAGGAGTACGGTTCCATGACCCGCACATCGTAATCGACACCTGCTGCTCGCAGACAAGGTCCTGTGAAACCATAGTTCAATGCTCTATCGGCTGAAATACCACCCACATTGATGGTTCTGTCCATAAAAATACGGTTTCGCATCAATAGATTCTCAAATTGCTGAATCTCCTTAGGCAGGTTTTTCATGAAATCTCGAATCTTCTTTATCGCAGTGGGTGAGAAATCGCGGTCGAAACCACCCACACAACCCAAATTGGTCGTTAGGCGAGCACCACAAATCTCTTCGAATATTTCGTAAATCTTCTCACGTTCTTGAAACACATACACGAAACCGGTCAGTGCACCACTATCCACACCAATGACACTGTTGCAAACCAAGTGATCGGCAATGCGAGACAGTTCCATCACGATGATGCGCATATAATCGACACGCTTGTTGGTCTCTACACCCAGCAGTTTCTCTACAGCCAAATGCCAGCCAATGTTGTTGATAGGCGATGAGCAGTAGTTTAGTCGGTCGGTTAGTGTGGTGATTTGGTAGTAGGGGCGACGTTCGGCTATTTTCTCAAACGCACGGTGAATATATCCAACCGTTTGTTCGGCATCTATGATGATTTCGCCATCCATTTTCAGAATATTCTGGAAAATACCATGTGTAGCGGGGTGAGTCGGTCCCAGATTGAGAGTGGTATATCCCTTCTCTTCTTCTTTCGTTAAATCTAAATGGTGTTCCGAATTTATATGATTCATTCGATTATAAATTTCCTGATTCTTAATTGCTAAAATTTATCTGCCAAAATAGCTGTCGTCCTTGTCGGTGCGAGTGCCATCTTCGAGAGGATACTCTTTGCGTAGCGGGTGATAATCCATATACTCGACGTTCAGAATGCGTTTCAGATTGGGATGACCTACGAAATCAATGCCATAGAAATCGAATGTTTCACGCTCCATCCAGTTTGCTGCAGAAAAGATTGGCACAATGCTATCAACTTGTGGATTGGCTTTGGTCACGAAAGTTTTCAATCTGATGCGTTTGTTTTCGACCAAATTGTGCAAGTGATAAATCACCCCCAACTCTTTTTCAAGTTCAGGATAGTGAATTCCGCACAAATCAGTCAGAAATATAAAGTCCAACTTCTCTTTCAGAAATGTGATTACCTCTTTGATGGATTCGGAGGAAACAGACAGTGTAACGATATCCGAATTTTCATCGACCGATAGAATCTCTTTTTCAAATTCGTTCGTTAATTTATCAAGTATTGCAGTATATGCCATGTTCAAAATAGTAAAGTCAATTATTTAATACCGTAGCTTTTAAGCAATTCTGCATATTCAGGACTGTATCGACGACGTAGCGATTCTTTTCCGACCAACTCCTGTATGCGCATAAATCCGTCGATAATTTGCTCTGGACGAGGAGGGCAACCGGGTACATATACATCTACTGGCACTACATTATCAATCCCCTGCAACACGCTGTATGTATCGAAAACGCCTCCGCTCGAAGCACAAGCACCAACCGAAAGCACCCAACGTGGTTCTGCCATTTGTTCATAGACTTGTTGTACGACGGGTGCCATCTTTTTAGCTATCGTACCCATCACCATCAACAAGTCGGCCTGACGTGGCGAAAAGCTTAATCGCTCAGCACCGAAACGACCCAAATCGTAGTGTGCACCCATCGTCGCCATAAATTCTATACCACAGCATGAAGTGGCAAAAGGAAGCGGCCAAATCGAGTTTTTGCGCGCTAAACCAACCACAGCATCCAGACTGGTTGCAAAAAAACCCGGGGCACTGTAGCCTTCGGGTGCATCAACCAAATTATATTCTATTTTTTCGTCCATTATTTAAGTCGTAAGTCAAAATAAATTGTAAGTCAAAAGTCCTGACTCTTTGTTCTTTAATCTTTAATCTTCTTTATTCCAGTTAAATGCTCCTTTTTTGTAGATATAAAAGAAACCAAACAAGAAAATACTCATAAACAATAACATATAAAGAAATCCCGACCAGTCTGACTCTTTAAAATTGACTGCCCAAGGATAAAAAAAGATGACTTCCACATCGAATAACACAAATAAGATGGCAATCAGAAAATACTTGACAGAAAAAGGGAATCTCGCATTGCCTTGTATCTCAATACCACATTCGAAGTTCTCCTCTTTTCGAGCAGTGCGCACACGTCTTCTGGTAATAAAATGTGTGACTAACATGACGGCTACCACAAAACCTATTGCAACTGCGATTTGTATAAAAATCGGCAAATAATCGCTTGTCAAATATATTTTTTCCATTCAATAAGAGTTTGAAGCCACAAAATAAGAGAAAATTTTCCGTATTTGAAGTTGACAAACGTTAAATTAAATTATTTAGTATGAATCCAAATAGCAAACAGATGCGTTTTTTTAATATTGCTCAACCAATTCACACTTTTTCAAGGTAAATTTGAATCAAAATTCAGCTTTTTCCAAAAAAATAAAATCATTTCGACAATATATCAAAAGAGAAGATTTGTAAAAATAGTTTTATTCAACGATGCGTATTATGCTCCCAGTTTTACTCCCTTCACAGAAGGCAATTGTCTGAGTTCTTCAAATAGTTTTTCGTAATCTGTGCCCATTTTTACATAAACGCTAAAATGAAGGCGGGTGGTGTTTTGTTGTATCTCTTGATCGATAAATACATCATGCACCGATAGACCATATTTTTTGAGTAACACTTCAATCGTACTTCTTTCAAAATATAGTCCTGTAATCAATATGGTGAGACTTTTAGATGTCCATTCAACCATTACCCGACGCTCAAATTTCGCCAGATTTATCAGTATAAACAACGTGAAAACCATTCCTAATAGGGCAATCGAGTAGAGTCCTGCACCAACTGCTAAACCCAATGCCGATACAATCCAAATAGTTGCAGCGGTGGTCATTCCATGAATTGTTCCTCT
Organism: Bacteroidales bacterium; assembly: GCA_037139375.1. GTDB lineage: Bacteria > Bacteroidota > Bacteroidia > Bacteroidales > UBA7332 > CAXXIC01. Next base: position 13,880 of record JBAXGL010000019.1, read on the forward strand.
GCTTTGTATGATAGCTCCTGCTCCAAGAAATCCAATACCGGTGACTACCTGACCCGCTACCCGCGTAGGGTCTGACGCAAAAGTGCCATAAAAAACTTGTGGAATATAAATCGATACCAGCATCATCACTGTCGACCCGACCATGATCAATGTAAATGTGCGGAAACCAGATGAATGCTTACTACGTTGACGTTCGTACCCAATTACACCTCCGATAATCACACTCAATAGCAATCTGAATGTTGCCGTTTCCAACGTTACTTGGTTGGAGTTGATGATGTCAGTAATCCAGTCAATCATAGCTTTTTAGAATTAAAGAAGTTAAAAGAGCAAATGAATTAGCACATTAGCACATTGAATAATTGGCACATTTACAAATTAGCTAATTTGCAAATTTTCCAATTCCAAGGTCAGTTCTGTCCACTTATCCATTTCGTAGTTTAAACGTTGTTTGAGCTCAGAATGTTTAGTGAAGAGCGCTACATCGTACGATCCGGTCTGAGCTGCTAGTTTGGCTTCCAATGCCGCGATCTCTGCTTCTAGTTTGGATATTTGTCTTTCGCGGTCAGCAATCTCTTTTTCTACTTTACGAATCTGTTTGCTTTGTTCTTTGCGCGATTCGCGTGTTTCCTGATTCTGTGTTTTGGGAGCATCGGTGTTGGCACTTTCTTTTTGAATAACGGTTTTTCGTTCCAACTCTTTCAAACTCTCCATCTTCTTTCTCTCCAAAAAATCGTAGATGCCACCGAGGTGTTCCACTACCTTTTTGTTGCCAAATTCGTAGACTTTATCGACCAATCCATCAAGAAATTCTCGGTCGTGCGATACCACAATCACTGTGCCATCGAAAGCTTTAATAGCATCTTTCAGCACATCTTTCGAACGCATATCGAGGTGATTAGTCGGCTCATCGAGTATCAGTAGGTTCACCGGTTCGAGTAACAGACGAATCATAGCCAATCGGCTTCGTTCGCCTCCAGAAAGCACTTTTACTTTCTTGTCGGAAGCTTCGCCGCCAAACATAAATGCACCCAGGATGTCGCGCACTTTAGTGCGAACGTCTCCCGTAGCCACATAATCTATCGTGTCGAAAACCGTTTTCTCTTCATCGAGCATCTGCGCCTGATTTTGAGCGAAGTAGCCAATCTTCACGTTGTGTCCTAGTTTCAGACTGCCGGTGTAGTCGATTTCGTCCATCATACATTTCACCAAGGTCGATTTCCCTTCGCCGTTTTTTCCTACCAGCGCCACTTTTTCTCCTCGTTTAATGATGAGGTTAGCATTCTCAAACACCAAGTGTTCGCCGTAGCGTTTGGTTAAATCTTCTGCAATCACCGGATAATCGCCTGAGCGGGGTGCCGGTGGGAACTTGAGGTGCAGCGACGAATTATCGACATCGTCTACCTCCACGCGTTCAATTTTATCCAACTGTTTGATGCGCGATTGCACCTGTATGGCTTTGGTTGCTTTTGACCGAAATCGTTCGATAAACGCCTCTGTATCTTGTATCTGTTTTTGTTGATTTTCGTAAGCCCGAAGCTGCTGTTCGCGTCGCTCGTCGCGCAAAACGATGTATTTAGAGTAAGAAACTCGGTAATCGGCAATGCGACCCAGCGAAATCTCAATGGTTCGGGTGGTGATGGCATCGATAAACGCTCTATCGTGCGATACCAATACTACCGCATTGGCACGCGTTGCCAGAAACTGCTCCAACCATTGAATAGATTCAATGTCGAGGTGATTGGTCGGCTCATCGAGCAGCAACACATCGGGTTGTTGTAGCAACAGTTTTGCCAGTTCTATACGCATACGCCATCCGCCGCTGAATTCACTTGTCAGTCTATCGAAATCGGTGCGCAGAAATCCTAATCCGGTCAATGTTTTCTCGATATCGCCCACAAAATTTGCTGCACCCATCATCGCCAGTTGTTCGTTGGCATGGGTGACGCGTTCAATGAGGTCGTGAAAAGAATCAGATTCGTAGTCTTCGCGTGTCGACAGTTCCACATTCATCTGCTCAATTTCGTCTTGCAATCGGAAAATATGACTGAATGCCTGCTCCGCTTCTTGCATCACGGTGCGGGTGTTGTCGTGGTGCATTTGTTGGGGCAGATAACCAATAGTCATCTCTTTCGGTGCACTCACGCGCCCTGTGCTAGGTTGCTGCAGTCTGGCAATAATCTTGAGCATCGTGCTTTTGCCGGCACCGTTTTTACCCACCAACGCAATGCGGTCTTTTTTGTTGATCACATATGTAATATCGTTCAACAGCGTAAATCCGCCAAATTCTACGGTTAGTCCTTCTACAGAAATCATCTATGTAATTTACTATTTTATCATTTGCAATTCATAATTCAAGGTCTCACCCTGATAATTAATCGACAAAGGTACGGTTTTTTGAGGAAAGGGGATGCTAAGTCATTGGACAAATCCAATGTGATTTTTTGTTTATTTAGTGTCTTCTGAGAAACCCAGAAGCATTTTATTACACTTGTACAATGATTAAATATTTCGCCTTCCGCGGGACTTACTTTTTTTCACGCAAAAAAAAGTAAGCAAAAAATGCTTCATCGAAAAGAACTCACTCGCTCGTCCATACAGCATTTGTATGTATTGCGTAAATGGGTGGATGGACTCCTCACTCGGCAGCTTTTCGATAGTCTGGTATTTGTGTTTGTCCCCGCTGGGGCTAGCGATCTAAAAGAAGTTGTTTAATTGCAGATACATTGAAAAAACCAGAAACTCTATTTATCCCAAAAACACATTTTATCGCAGACAAATCACTACAACTCTTTTTTCAGGAATAGAGTGGTAAACGTGTCATGCTTCTTGCAAATCTGCTCGGGAGTGCCGCTGCAAAGGAGTACACCACCTCCGCTACCGCCTTCGGGACCCATATCGATGATGTAGTCGGCGCACTTTATTACATCCATGTTGTGCTCAATCACGATCATGGTATTGCCTTTGTCTACCAGTCGATTGATGACGCCCATCAGCACATTGATGTCTTCGAAATGCAGACCTGTGGTGGGTTCGTCGAGAATGTAGAGCGTTTGCCCTGTGTCGCGTTTGGCGAGTTCAGTGGCGAGTTTCACCCGTTGGCTTTCGCCGCCGGAGAGCGTGGTCGATGGTTGGCCAAGTTTGATATATCCCAAACCCACATCTTCCAATACCTTTATTTTTTGTAGAATAATCGGAATATTTTCAAAGAATTCTACCGCTTGCGAAATGGTCATATCGAGCACATCGGCTATCGACTTGCCTTTGAATCGCACTTCGAGCGTTTCGCGGTTGTAGCGTTTGCCGTGACAATCTTCGCAAGGTACGAGCACGTCGGGCAGGAAGTTCATTTCGATGGTTTTGTACCCGTTTCCGCTGCAAGTTTCGCAACGTCCACTAGCTACATTGAAAGAAAATCGACCAGGTTTGTAGCCTCTTATTTTAGCTTCGGGTAATCCCACAAAGAGGTTTCTGATGTCAGAGAAAACACCGGTATAGGTGGCAGGATTGGAGCGAGGCGAACGACCTAATGGACTCTGGTCCACGGTCACAATCTTGTCGATTTGCTCCACTCCCGAAACCGACTCAAAAGGCAAAGGCTCTTGCAAAGAGCGGTAAAATAGTTGACTGATTATCGGTTGCAGTGTGCCGTTTATCAGACTCGACTTGCCGCTGCCAGACACACCTGTCACACAAATCATAGTGCCCAGCGGAAACTCTACATTCACGTTTTTTAGATTATGTCCTGTGGCGCCTTTCAGTTTGATGCTTTTGCCGTTGCCTTTTCGGCGTGTCTTTGGCACCTCTATTTTGGCTGTCCCATTGAGGTAAGCAGAGGTGAGTGTTTCGGTTTTCAGCATTTCGGCGGGAGTGCCGGCAAACACAATTTCGCCTCCAAAGCGACCGGCGCGTGGTCCCATATCAATCACCCGATCGGCACTGAGCATCATGTCTTTGTCGTGCTCTACTACTACCACGGTGTTGCCCGTGTCGCGCAGTTGCTTGAGTGATTTTATCAATCGTTCGTTGTCGCGCTGATGTAGTCCGATACTCGGCTCGTCGAGGATGTAGAGCACATTCACCAACTGCGAACCAATCTGAGTGGCAAGGCGTATGCGCTGACTTTCACCACCCGATAGCGATTGCGAAGAGCGGTTTAATGCCAAATAATTCAGTCCCACATCAAGCAGAAATAGCAATCTTCCGCGTATCTCTTTCAGAATTTCGACCGCAATCATTCGTTGTTTCTCGTTGAGTTGACTTTCCACCGTTTCGAGCCAAATGTATAAATCTGAAATATCCATTTCAGCCAGTTGTGCGATGTTTTTGTCTGCCAAGCGGTAGTGCAGCGACTCTTTGTTGAGGCGCTTACCCTCGCATTCTGGACAAACGGAGACTTTCACAAACTGATTCGCCCACTTCTGACCAGTAGCCGAAGCACTGGCTTCTTGCTGCATCTCGATGTAACGAATCACACCGTCGTAGCTCAGGAAAAGGTTCGAATTGACCCCCAATGCACTGTTTTTGACGTTCAGTCGCTCCTCCGAGCCGTAGAGAATTTCCTCCATCGCCTCTTCGGGAATCTCTTTGATGGGTGTTTTGAGTGTAAAACCATATTTTTCGGCAATCGCTTCTATTTGCCAGAACAGTGTGGTTTGACGGTGGCTGCCAAGTGGAACAATACCACCGTTGTAGATGCTTTTGTTCGTGTCGGGCATTATTTTTTCGTGATCGATCTGGTTGATGATGCCCAGTCCTTTGCAGCGTTGACAAGCCCCTTGTGGCGAGTTGAACGAGAAGTTGTGAGGTGCAGGTTCGCCATACGACAATCCGGTAGACGGACACATCAACTGACGGCTGAAGTGACGCACCTCTTCCTTTTCGTTGAGAATCATCAGCAATCCTTCACCTTGTTTCATGGCAAGGCGCACACTGGTGCGGAGGCGTTGCTCGTCTTTGTTGGAGACCTGCATCTTATCGACCACCAACTCGATGCTGTGGTTTTTGTAGCGGTCGAGCTTCAGTCCGGGAATAATTTCGCGTAGCTCACCGTTGATGCGCACATTTTGAAAACCCTTCTTGCGGAGGTTCTCGAACAGTTCTTTGTAGTGTCCTTTGCGGTTGCGCACCAGTGGCGAAAGAATATAAATCCGTTGCCCGATGTAGCGCTCCAGAATGAGTTCCAGAATCTGCTCTTCGGTGTACTTCACCATCTTTTCGCCCGTGTTGTAGGAGTATGCCTCACCTGCCCGAGCATAAAGTAAGCGCAGGAAATCGTAAATCTCGGTAGTAGTACCGACAGTAGAACGAGGGGAATTGTTGGTGGTTTTTTGCTCGATGGAAATTACAGGGCAGAGACCTGAAATCTTGTCCACATCGGGTCGCTCGAGGTTACCGAGGAAGTTGCGGGCATACGACGACAGCGTTTCGATGTAGCGGCGTTGTCCTTCGGCAAAAATAGTATCGAAAGCGAGCGACGACTTACCACTACCACTCAATCCGGTGATGATGGTGAAGCTGTTGTGAGGAATCGTGACGTCTATATTTTTCAGATTGTGCACCCGTGCGCCGAGCACTTCAATCTCTTCTTGTTCGTTCATTGAGGAGTCGAATAAAGAGGGGCTTCAAAGTTTAGATTTTTCTAGGCTTACGATTGAGATAAAAG
>JBAXGL010000020.1:0-19261 GCA_037139375.1 Bacteroidales bacterium
TCCGAACATTCTGCTATATTTCAGTGTTTGGTTGGGGAAGGAAACAACAGTGTTGAGAAATTGATTCTTACCGCTTCGGGTGGTCCATTCCGCACATGGTCGATGGATCAATTGGCTCATGTGACAAAATCACAGGCTTTGAAACATCCCAATTGGGAGATGGGTGCCAAAATAACCATCGATTCGGCAACGATGATGAACAAAGGCTTTGAGGTGATTGAAGCGAAATGGCTATTTGACACTAAACCTGAAGAAATAGAAGTGGTGGTGCATCCACAATCGATTATTCACTCGATGGTGCAGTTTGCAGACGGCTCGGTGAAAGCACAATTGGGAATGCCGGATATGAAATTGCCTATTAGTTATGCTTTTTCGTTTCCCGACCGTTTACCTAATAAATCACCACGAATAGATTGGACTCAGTGTAAAGAATTTACATTCGAACAACCCGATTTAGTTCGTTTTCGCAACTTAGCCTTCGCATACGAAGCCATGCGATTGGGTGGAAATATGCCTTGCATCCTGAATGCTGCCAACGAAATCGTGGTGGATTCATTTTTGAGAGAAAAAACAGGTTTTCTGGAAATGTCGGACATTATCGAAAAAACAATGCAAAAATGCACATTTATCGCACAACCGACATACGACGATTATATCAACTCAGACCATGAGGCACGAGAGATTGCCTCATCAATTTTATAACCAACTAATAAATAACAGTAATGGATTCTATGCTTCTTAAAGCTTTACAACTTATTCTCAGTCTTTCTATTTTGGTGATTGTTCACGAGTTTGGTCATTTTATGTTTGCCAGATTATTCAAAGTGAGAGTCGAAAAATTCTACCTCTTTTTCAATCCATGGTTCAGTCTTTTTAAATTCAAACCTAAAAATAGCGATACTGAATATGGTATCGGCTGGTTGCCGTTGGGTGGCTACGTGAAGATTTCGGGTATGATTGACGAATCGATGGACAAAGAGCAACTTGCACAGCCTGCTCAACCTTGGGAATTCAGATCGAAACCTTCTGGTCAACGTCTGCTCATCATGGTGGGCGGTGTATTCATGAATTTCATTTTGGCACTGTTCATTTATTCGATGATTTTGTTTACTTGGGGCGACAAATATGTTCCGTTGAAGAATGTGACTCAAGGAATGAGTTTCAGTGAAACAGCTAAAAACATCGGATTTAAAGATGGCGACATCTTACTGAAAACCAATCAGGAAGAACTCAACCGTTTCGATGAAAACACACTCCGCAGAATTGCAGAATCGAAAGAAGTAACCGTTTTGCGCAACAATCAGGTCGCTGTAGTAACCATCCCATCTGACTTTATGAAAAGGTTGATGCGTGAGAAAAAAGGATTTGCTTCGAAACGCGTGCCTATGGTGGTGAAAGAGCCTCTCGATGGCAAAGCGGCAATAAAAGCTGGAATTCAGGCAAACGACAGCATCACATCTATCAATGGACAAAAAACTGTTACGGCTATTGATGTGATGGAGGCTTTTCAGAAGCACGCTAATAAAGAGATTGTACTTGGTTTTTACCGCAATGGTACAGAACAATACTGCAAGGTCACACCTGATGAAACAGGAAAAATTGGAGTAAGTATTAAAGCAGAAACTGAGGTTTATAAGTCAGAAATCACCTCCTACTCTTTCTTTAGCTCATTCCCTGCGGGTGCTAAAAAAGGTGTGGATAAATTATCGAACTACGCTGGTAGCATGAAATATATCTTTACCAAAGAAGGTGCTACAAGTCTCGGTGGGTTCGGCACTTTAGGAAGCATTTTCCCATCGGAATGGAATTGGTCTGGTTTTTGGGAAATCACTGCATTTCTATCCATTATTTTGGCATTTATGAATATTCTGCCTATTCCAGCTTTAGATGGAGGACACGTATTGTTTCTTCTGTATGAGGTAGTTACTCGCCGCAAACCAAGTGAAAAATTCCTTGAATATGCTCAAATGGTAGGAATGTTCTTACTTTTTGGACTTTTGATTTTTGCCAATGGAAATGATTTATTCAGATTCTTGTTTAAGTAGTCGTGAGCTAATTTCCGGCAACAGTTAAAGCAAGATACTTAAATTATGTATATCTTTTCACCCTCTGATTATGTCAATCGGAGGGTGAATTGTTTAAATCAACCACCAAATGAGCTAAAACCCTGACTCCTTTTGTGAAATGGAAACAAAGCCGTACCTTTGCACGTTATTTGTAGTAGCTTGAAACAAGTGACAATTAAACAGGTAGAAAATAACCTTAGTGCCTTCGTGCCTTCGCGTTCAATTATAAAAAAAATGGCAACAAAACCGACAATTCAATCGATTCTCGACAACAGAATATTAGTGCTCGATGGTGCGATGGGAACGATGATTCAGCAGTACAAACTGTCTGAAGAAGACTACCGTGGCACGCTGGTGAGCGGCAACCGTACCTACAAAGGAAACAACGATATGCTTTGTATCACCAAGCCGGAAGTGATTCGCGAAATTCATGCGAAATACCTGATGGCGGGTGCCGACATTATCGAAACAAATACATTCAACGCCAACTCCGTGTCGATGGAGGATTATGGCATGCAGTCGTATGTTCGCGAAATGAACCTTGCGGCAACAGGTCTGGCATTGGAAGTGGCTGCCGAATTCACGGCAAAAAACCCATCCACTCCACGCTACGTGGCGGGAGCGATTGGGCCGACCAACAAAACCTGCTCGATGTCGCCCGATGTGAACAATCCCGCCTATCGTGCTTTGACGTTCGACGCACTTTGCGATTCGTATCAGGAGCAGATTGAGGCACTGATCGAGGGAGGTGTGGATTTACTCTTGATAGAGACAATTTTCGACTCATTGAATGCCAAAGTGGCGCTTTTTGCTGCCGAAAAGGCGATGAAGAAACTCGACAAGAAGGTGCCGATTATGCTTTCGGTAACGCTTTCTGACAAAGGCGGTCGCACACTTTCGGGTCAAACGATGGGAGCGTTTCTCGCATCGGTCGAACACGCAGATATTCTTTCCGTTGGATTGAATTGCTCGTTTGGCGCGCGCGATATGAAACCGTTTATCAAAGAGTTGGGTGAAATTTCGCCTTACTTTATCAGTGCATATCCGAATGCCGGATTGCCGAACCGCTTTGGCGAATACGACGAATCGCCCGAAATCATGGCGTTGCAAATTAAAGAGTATTTCGAAGAAAGTTTGGTGAACGTCATTGGGGGATGTTGCGGAACAACTCCCGACCACATTGCCACCTACAAATCGATGCTGCAAGGCATGACGCCTCACGCCAAATCGGCACCTACAAAGGCGATGCGCCTTTCGGGACTCGAGCTATTGGAGGTGAAGCCCGAGAATAACTTCGTGAACATCGGCGAGCGCTGTAATGTGGCCGGTTCGCGCAAATTCCTGCGTTTAATCAGAGAAGAAAACTACGAAGAGGCGCTCACCATTGCCCGCAAACAGGTGGAAGACGGTGCGCAAATCCTCGATGTGAATATGGATGAAGGGATGTTGGACGCAGTGAAAGAGATGACGACGTTCCTCAATCTGATGATGTCTGAACCCGATATTTGCCGCGTGCCCATCATGATTGACTCATCGAAATGGCACGTCATCGAAGAGGGATTGAAGTGCGTTCAAGGCAAATGTGTTGTGAACTCTATTTCACTGAAAGAGGGTGAAGCGCAGTTTATCGAACAAGCTCGTCTGCTCAGAAGTTATGGCGCCGCTGCGGTGGTGATGGCATTTGACGAACAAGGACAAGCAGATACTTTCCCGCGCCGTGTCGAGATTTGCACTCGCGCCTATAATTTATTAGTAAATGAAGTAAAATTCAACCCCAACGATATTATTTTCGACCCGAATGTGTTGGCATTGGCCACGGGCATCGAAGAACACGCTACCTACGGAATCGATTTCCTGAAAGCGACCGAGTGGATCAAACAAACCTTACCCGGCGCTAAAGTGAGCGGTGGATTGAGTAATCTTTCCTTCTCGTTCCGTGGCAACAACTACATCCGCGAGGCGATGCACTCGGTATTCCTATACCACGCGATTAAAGTGGGAATGGACATGGCGATTGTCAATCCATCGGAAGCGGTGCTTTATGATGACATTCCTGCGAATGTGTTGGAAGCGATTGAAGACGTGATTTTCAACCGTCGTACCGATGCTACTGAGCGTTTGCTCGACATTGCTGAGCAATTGAAGAATACTTCTACGGGCGAAAAACAGGTTCAGCAAGATGAGTGGCGTTCGCTGCCGCTCGAAGATCGTCTGATTCACGCCTTGCAAAAGGGAATTGGCGACTACATGGAAGATGACATCGCCGAAGCATTGACCGTTTATTCAAAAGCCGTTGACATCATCGACGAGCCGCTGATGAAGGGGATGAACAAAGTCGGAGAGCTGTTTGGTGAAGGAAAAATGTTTCTCCCGCAGGTGGTGAAAACTGCTCGCACGATGAAGAAAGCAGTTGCTATTCTACAGCCGGTGCTCGAAGCAGAAAAGATAAGCGGAACCTCCAAGGCAGGAACCGTGCTGATTGCCACCGTGAAGGGCGATGTACACGATATTGGTAAAAACATTGTGGGTGTGGTGCTTTCGTGCAACAACTACGAAATGGTCGATTTGGGTGTGATGGTTCACCTCGAAGAGATTGTCAAAAAAGCAAAAGAGATTCAGCCCGATTTTATTGGTTTGAGTGGTTTGATTACCCCGTCGCTCGACGAAATGACCCGCGTGGCGCAAGCAATGGAGGCAGAGGGTTTCAAAATGCCGTTGCTTATTGGTGGTGCTACCACTTCGAAAATTCATACTGCGGTGAAAATTGCACCACATTACACTGGTGCTCCAGTGATTCACTCAAAAGATGCGTCGCAAACTCCTGGCAAATTGGCACAATGGCTCAATCTCGAAACACGAGATGCCTATGTTGCTAAATTAGAAAGTGAGTACGAAGCTTTACGATTAAGTATTCAGAAAGAGAAACCAATGGCGCCTTATGCAGAAGCCAAAGAACGTGCATTGAAACTCGACTTCAGCAACTATACACCAGCTAAACCTAATCAGATGGGTTCACACCGCATCGAAATTCTGGTAAAAGATTTGGTGCCGTATATTCACTGGATATTCTTCTTTAGCTCGTGGCGTTTAGGTGGAAAATTTGCGAAGGTTGCAGAGTTGGACGGTTGCGATTCGTGCCGTTTGGCATGGGTGAATTCTTTCCCAGTCGAAGATCGTCCGAAAGCCGAAGAAGCATTGAAACTCTACCGCGATGCAGAGCGAGTTTTAGACAAACTGATTGCTGAAGACGCTTGTGTATCAGTAGTTTACGGACATTACGAGGCGAGTTCAGACGACCGAACCATCTACATCAACTCCGCGAAGGGAGAGGTGAAAGTGCCGGTTCTTCGTCAGCAAGAGAAAGCCGACAGCGATAAACCCTACTATTCTTTAGCCGACTTTATTGCGCCTAAAACTTCTGGTGTGACCGACTATATCGGTTGCTTTGGCGTAACGGCTGGAGGCAAAATCGAAGGTTTGATGAAGGAATACGAGAAGGCAGAAGACGACTTTATGGTTATGTTGGTTAGCTTCTTGTCAGACCGTTTGGCAGAAGCTGGCACAGAATATCTACACGAGAAAATACGCAAAGAATATTGGGGATATGCTTCTGATGAAAACCTGACCGTTGACGAAATGCTGAAAGTGCGTTTCCGCGGCATTCGTCCGGCAGTAGGTTATCCGTCTCTGCCAGATCAGTCAACTAACTTTATCCTAAACGATATTATTAACCTTTCGAACGCAGGGATTACACTGACCGAAAACGGAGCAATGTCACCCGCTGCATCGGTAAGCGGATTTTTCTTCGCGCATCCTGAATCAGATTATTTTATGATTGGAAAAGTTGGCGAAGAGCAACTCGAAATGTATGCCAAAGAGACTAACCGCTCGCTCGAAGAGGTGAAGCGTTGGATTAGAAATTAAGGTTAACATGTCAGTAATTATTCAAATCGTTAAATCATTTATAAAAAGAGTGTTGAAATACCGTTTCAACACTCTTTTCTACTTGCTGCTGACGGGGGTTATTTATTTCTCTTTTTGGCAATTTTTCGAAGTGGTGGAGCGACCACTTTCGTTTGATTATCCTCCTGCCATCATCTTCAATGTTGCTTCGGCGCTTCTGCTGTCGCTGCTCTATTTTGTTCCTTCGCAAAAGAAAGGTTTTACCTTTGTACCGTTGGTCGTATTCTCAATTTATTTGGTGAGCAATTCGCTCTATTACCGCACATATTACACCATTATGCCAATAGATTCGTTTACTATGGTGGAGAATCTAAATGGATTGCGGGACAGTATTTTTTCTTCGTTTCGTCGGGTGGATGCGTGGTTTGTGTTGCCAACAGTGGCATTGATGCTGCTCTATTACACATTTCTCCGAAAACGAATAATAGCTGAGCCCAAAACTTCCCGAATGTCGAAATCTGGATTAATTTTTGTCTTTATCGCAATTGTTATTTGTAATCAATTGTATGAGAAACGTAATGACGTAAGCAATCTACTTTCAAAAGAGAACGAATTTCGATACGATGCCATCGAAGGAACTTCGACCTATGGATTTGTATGTTGCTGGATTTGGCAGATGAGCGAATATTTCAACGCATCAAAGGACATTTCACCACAAGAACAACTAAAGGTTGAGAACTGGTTAACCGCTCATGCCGAAGACGAAACACATTTTGAACGAAAAGCGCCATTGAATGGTAACGTGATTCTGCTTGTTGTGGAGTCAATGGAGTCGTTTCCCATCGGTAAAAGCATTGCCGGAGAGGTGATTACTCCGAATTTGAATGCGTTGCTCAAAAGTGATTCGTGCTTCTATGCTTCTCATGTAGTGCCGCAGGTGAAAGAAGGGCGGTCAAGCGATGCACAGTTGATGATTAACTCCGGACTTTTGCCCTTAAACTCTGGAGCGGCTTGTTTCCGCAATCCAAGAAACGACTACCATACACTCGCCAAAGCGATGAAAACGAAAGGATATTCAACCACCACTTTACTTGGCGGTAACGCTTCGTTTTGGAATCAGGGAGTTTTCAACAAAGCATTGGGATACGATCGGCTTATTTCAATTGATCAGTTTCGATACGACGAAACTTACGAATTTGGTCTGACCGACAGCTCGTTTATGGCGCAATCCATTGAGCATTTGGTGCAACTACCAAAGCCGTTTTTCGCACAGATGATCACACTTAGTTCACACGCTCCGTTTGAGTTGATTGATCATCGAGTTTATTTACACACACCGAAAGATTGTCCGCGTTATTTGGCTCATTACCTCAATGCCATTCACTATGTCGATCAGTGTATTGGTCGTTTTGTGGCAGATTTACGAAAGGTTGGTTTGTACGATCAAACGACAATTATCATTACTGGCGATCATGATGCTTTTAACCATAAACCATATTTGGCGAACAAATATGGGAAACAACTTTTTCTTCAGCAGAGTTACGATCCACTAATCATTCTGCATTCTCCTATCACGAAAATCTATTCCGCCAAGATGGGACAAATCGATATTTACCCAACGTTGCTTGACATATTGGGAGCGAATGGGTATGATTGGCACGGGCTAGGCTTCTCTATTTTAGGCAGCAAACAAAGTGGATTTGCCATCGATGCCAAAAAGAACATTGTCAGTAGTTCAACGCAGGGCTCCGACTACGATTTCCATCAAGCCACGGAAGCTTGGACGATTTCAGATATAATTATTAGTAAAAACTTTTTTACGCAATCTCACTTGATGAATCGATTCGCTAAAGATAAGAAATAATTGATTGAACGATAAAACTCAAAGGTGATAGGTAAAATCTAAAATCTTATCATTCACAAGAAAAAGTGTTATCTTTGCGCAGATTTTACACTGATGTGCATAACACATATTATTATCAATAGTGCACATTTTAAACTTAAAAACGGAACAAATGAGTTACAACTTATTGAAAGGAAAACGTGGAATTGTTTTCGGAGCGTTAAACGATATGTCTATTGCCTGGAAAGTAGCAGAACGAGCAGTAGAAGAGGGTGCAATCATCACTTTGACAAATACACCAATTGCAGTGCGCATGGGTGAAGTTTCTGAGTTAGGTAAAAAACTAAATGCAGAGATTATTCCAGCAGATGCTACCAGCATTGAAGATTTAGAAATGGTTTTTTCTAAGTCAGTAGAAATATTGGGAGGAAAGATTGACTTTGTGCTTCACTCGATTGGTATGTCTCCAAACGTTCGTAAAAAACGAACTTATGATGATTTAGATTACGATTTACTCAACAAAACATTAGATATTTCGGCTATTTCATTTCATAAAATGATTCAAGTAGCTAAGAAACAAGATGCCATTGCTGAAGGTGGTTCTATTGTTGCGCTTTCGTATGTAGCAGCCCAACGTACCCTATACGGATATAATGATATGGCTGATGCGAAGTCTATGTTAGAGTCAATTGCTCGCAGCTTTGGATACATTTATGGTCGTGAGAAAGGTGTTCGTGTGAATACAATTTCGCAATCACCTACCATGACAACTGCTGGTAGTGGTGTGAAAGGAATGGATAAACTGCTCGATTTCTCTGAGCGTATGTCTCCTCTAGGAAATGCTACAGCAGATGAATGTGCTGATTATTGTATCACAATGTTTTCTGACCTAACAAAAAAAGTAACTATGCAGAATCTCTTCCACGATGGTGGTTTTTCTAGTATGGGTATGAGTTTGCGAGCCATGAATCAATACGAAAAAAGTTTTGATGAATATCGCGACGAAAATGGAAAAATAATTTACGGTTGATACCCGTTTGATTTTATATCTTCGAAATCGATTTTCGGTTTCGGAGATTTTTGTTTCTAAATTCTTGGGTTTATGCTGATTAAAATCTATCCCGAAAACCCTAATCTACGGGAAATAGATAAAGCGGTAGAACTGCTTCGTGATGGTGGATTAATTATATATCCTACTGACACAGTTTATGCCATGGGATGCGATGCACTCAACGTTCGAGCTGTGGAGAAAATCTGCAAAATTAAAGGTATAGATCCCCGCAAAGAAAATCTTTCTATTGTTTGCTACGATTTAAGCAACATCAGTGAATTTGCTAAAGTGGATAATTCTACATTCAAACTGATGAAAAAAAACCTCCCAGGCCCATTCACTTTTATTCTTCCTTCAAACACTAATCTGCCCAAAATATTTCGGAATAGAAAAACAGTTGGAATCCGCGTTCCCGACAATAATATTGCAAGAGAGATTATTCTGCATTTAGGGCACCCATTGCTTTCAACATCAGTTCACAATGATGATGAAATACTGGAATATGTGACTGATCCTGAGTTGTTGCACGAACGTTACGAATCAATTGTCGATTTAGTGATTGATGGTGGATTTGGTGGCATAATTCCTTCTACAGTCATTGATTGTAGCGAAGGTGAACACGAAATTATTCGTATGGGTAAAGGCGAACCTGCATTTTAAATCTATTCTTTCATGAAAAAATTATTCATTATGATTACTTCATTTGCAGCAATGAGTTTGTCGCTTGATGTCTCAGCTGCCACTCCTGAATTTATACCACAACCCTTTTTATACTCTGTCGATCGTTTTGCTGATATTGAAATTCTGCGTTATCGTGTACCTGATTTTGAGACATTGCCTTTGCAACAAAAAGAACTTATCTTTTTTTTGTCTGAAGCTGCTCACACAGGTCGCGATATTCTATTCGACCAAAACGGGAAGTGGAATCTAACTATTCGTCGAACGTTGGAGGCAATTTACCTAAATTATTCAGGAGATAAAAACAGCGTTGATTATCAAGCATTTGTCGAATATCTTAAATTAGTGTGGTACAATAACGGTATACACCACGATTACTCATCAGATAAAATCCATCCCAATTTTTCACAAAACTTCATTGTTCAACAAGTGAATTGTCTTTCAGATAGACAGTTACCTTTGATAAAAGATCAAAACAAAGAATCACTTTTGAAGCAAATTTTGCCAATCATTTTCGACCCAAAGATTATGCCCAAACGCGTTAATCAGGCTGATGGTGAGGATTTAATTGTGACTTCAGCAAATAACTATTACGATGGCGTTACTCAAAATGAAGCTGAAACGTTTTACAATAAAATGAAAAATCCTTCAGACCATACTCCTATTTCGTATGGTTTGAATAGTCGATTGGTAAAAGAAAATGGTCGTATATTTGAAAAAATATGGAAAAAAGGTGGTCTTTACTCTCAAGCAATTGAAAAGATAATCTATTGGCTTGAAAAGGCGACAACTGTAGCAGAAAACCAACAGCAAAAGGCGGTTATCGAAAAACTAATTTCATTTTATAAAACTGGAAACCTAAAGGAATATGACGATTATTCTGTTCTGTGGGTCAGTGATTTAGAATCACATACCGATTTTGTAAATGGCTTTACAGAATCCTACGGTGACCCATTGGGACTAAAAGGGAGTTGGGAAGGAAATGTCAACTTTAAGAACGTTGAAGCGACTAAACGGACTAAAATAATCAGCGATAACGCACAGTGGTTTGAAGATCATTCGCCAGTCGACAAACGATTCAAAAAAGAAAAAGTGAAGGGCGTTTCAGCGAAAGTAATTACAGTAGCAGCTTTAGGTGGCGATTGTTATCCATCTACGCCGATTGGAATTAACCTACCCAATTCGAACTGGATTAGACGCGACCACGGTTCAAAATCAGTAACGATAGAAAATATTACTGAAGCGTATGACAAAGCATCGCTTGGTAATGGTTTTCTCGAAGAATTTGTCTGGAACGATGAAGAACGTATAAGAATGAAACAGTTTGGATTTCAAGCAGATAATCTTCATACTGATTTGCACGAATGCCTTGGTCACGGTTCAGGTAAACTTTTACCAGGCGTAGACCCAGACGCATTAAAGGCCTACGGTTCACCAATGGAAGAGGCGCGTGCCGACTTGTTTGCACTTTACTATTTAGGCGATTCAAAGATAGTCGAACTCGGTCTTTTGCCAAATGCTGAGGCATACAAAGCTGAATATTATAAATATGTGATGAATGGTTTGCTCACTCAATTGACACGCGTTAAACTTGGGAAAAATATTGAGCAAGCTCACATGCGAAACCGTTCGCTTATCGCTCGGTGGTTGTTGGAGAAAGGTGCACCAAATAATATATTGGAAATTAAACAACGCGATGGAAAGACCTTTGTCGTGATTAACGACTATGTGAAGATGCGTGAATTGATTGGACAGTTGTTAGCTGAAGTTCAACGTATCAAATCAGAGGGGGATTGGAATAGCGCAAAAAAAATGATTGAAACTTATGCGGTGAAAGTTGATCAGAACTTGCACAGCGAAATATTAGAACGTTATTCGAAATTAAATATAGCACCTTATCGCGGATTCGTAAACCCAGTTTTGACACCTGTTTTTGACAAATCTGGCAAAGTATTGGACGTGAAAATCAGCTATACCGAAGGCTTTGCTGAACAAATGCTTCGTTATTCAAAATCTTATCAAACATTGCCTGCCATTAACAATTAGTATAAAAATCAAATAGAGATATGACTGAAACGCAGTTTAAACATAAATGCGGCGGTTTTGAAAAAGAAAATCTCATGTATTTATCAAAAAATCAATCTAGTGATGATTTGCAAATAAAGATAAGAGAATTAAAAAAACAACTTCGTTCGGTTATGAATGGCGTAGCTTCAAGCAGTATGAGTGAGCGTGGATTGGGCTATAAAGTGAATTATGGTGTTCCGCTGACTATTATAAAACAAATTGCTGCGAAAACAGAAAAAAATCACGATTTAGCACAATTACTTTGGATGGAAAATGTGCGTGAATTGAATATTTTGGCAACAATCATCCAACCGGTTGATACATTTACTGTCCAATTAGCAAATTCTTGGGTAAATCGGATAACGCAATTTGAACAAGCCGAACAAGCATGTATGAATCTTTTTCAGCATCTTTCATTTGCATCTGCATTGATTTTTGATTGGCTAAAAAGTGATTCGGATTTGATTCGTTTCACGGCTTGGCATCTTTTAGCACGAATAACAAAAAAAGAAATTACAATTGATAATCAGCAGTTTAAATTCATACTTCAAGTAGCTTTTAACGATTTAGATTGTGCGAATATTGCGCTGTTTAATGCTGCTTTATTGGGATTAAAAAGAGTTGGTGTGATGAATACAAATTTTGCTTACTCAATTTTAAAATCTATTGAAATCCATTCTTTTTCAAATCCTGAATTGAAACTGCAATTATTTAACGATTTGAAGTTTGAATTTGATTATTATGGCTTAACTTCTTTGTAATATGGAGAAATATATTTAATTTTGACGAACAATTTTTTTGTATAAATGGCTGAAGAAAATATTTTTGAAAAAGTTAAGCAGGAATTTACCGAATACCTCGTTGTTAAAGGGCATCGTAAAACTCCAGAAAGATATATGATTCTTAAACACATCTATACGCTTGACACTCATTTCGATATCGATTTCTTGTTTAATTCAATAAATGCCGAACGCCCAATGGTCAGTCGGGCTACTCTTTACAATACCATTGAACTTTTAGTGGATAGTAATTTGGTAATCAAACATAGTTTTGGTTCCAATATGGCTCATTATGAGAAAGCATACAACAGCGAAAGTCACCTCCATCTGATTTGTAGCTCTTGTGGAGACATAAAAGAGATAAGAGACCACGATATTAAAAGTGTTATTCAAGGCAAAAAACTATCAAAATTTGCTTTGACTCATTACAGTCTTTATATATACGGTTTGTGCACTAAATGTGCTCGATCAGCTGGAAAGAAAAAGAGTTTAGCTGTTAAGAAATAGTTTAATTAAACCCATTTCTATTCAAAAGCCGCTATCAGGCGGCTAATTTTTTGCAATAAAGTGAAACAACAACTAAAAATATATTGATGAAAGTAGATGTCTTATTAGGTTTACAATGGGGAGACGAAGGTAAAGGTAAAGTGGTCGATGTATTGACACCAAAGTACGACTTAGTGACTCGTTTTCAAGGAGGGCCCAACGCTGGACATACGTTGGAGTTTAATGGTGCTAAATTTGTGCTGCATACCATCCCTTCAGGAATTTTTCAAGGCAATAAAATGAATGTGATTGGCAATGGTGTTGTTCTTGATCCTTCGGTTTTCAAAAAAGAGATTGAGAAACTTGAAACCACCGGGTATGATTTGAGAAAGAAACTTCTAATTTCAAAAAAAGCTCATCTTATATTACCAACTCACAGATTGCTCGATGCTGCCTATGAAGCTTCAAAAGGCGTCTCTAAGATTGGTTCTACACTCAAAGGCATCGGACCAACATATACCGACAAAACAAGCAGAAATGGTCTACGTGTCGGAGATATCCTACACAACTTTGATGAAAAATACAAAGCTGCTGTCGCTCGTCACGAGCAAATATTAAAGCAATATAATTTTGAGTACGATTTAACAGAAATCGAAAAAGATTGGTTTGAAGGGCTTGAAGTCCTTAAACGCTTTGAATTCATCGATTCGGAACAATACATTAATGATGCGATGAAAGCTGAGAAATCAGTTTTGGCAGAAGGTGCGCAAGGTACCATGCTGGATATTGATTTCGGTTCGTATCCGTTTGTAACCTCTTCAAATACAGTTTCTGCGGGGGCTTGCACAGGATTAGGCATTGCTCCCAATAAAATTGGTGAAGTTTATGGCATATTCAAAGCTTATTGCACTCGCGTAGGAAGTGGCCCCTTCCCTACTGAACTATTTGATGCTGTTGGTGATGATATTCGCGCAAAAGGGCGTGAATTTGGATCAACAACAGGTCGTCCACGTAGGTGTGGATGGATTGATTTAGTCGCATTGAAGTATGCCGTAATGGTAAATGGTGTGACTAAATTGATTATGATGAAGAGCGATGTACTCGATACTTTTGAAACAATAAAAGCTTGTGTTGCCTACAATATATGTGGTGAAGAGGTTTCTGTTTTTCCTTATAGTTTAGAGGGTGATATTGAACCAATTTATACTGAAATACCTGGTTGGCAAATAGATATGACTAAAATGCAAAGTGAGGACGAATTTCCAGAAGAGTTCAATACTTATCTTTCATTCCTTGAAGAAGAACTAGAGGTGCCCATTTTTATTGTTTCAGTTGGACCAGACCGTGAACAAACCATAGAACGATATACTGAAGAGTAAAATCAGGAATGTTAAGAACAAAGAGGCTGTCTCAAAATATATTGAGTCAGCCTCTTTTGTAGTCAGCTGTTTTATCATATGCAATAAAACCAATAATCTCAGAATAACGTCAAATCGTCTTCTTCGGATATCCCGTTATGAAAATAACAAATCGGATTCATCACGCAAATTTCGCATTTTGGGTTAGTAGGCCGGCAAATCTCCCGTCCCAGAAAGGAAATAGCCATCCCAATTTCACCCCAATTTTCTTGCGGTACTAGCCGCATCAACTGTTTCTCTATCTTTTCGGGCTGAATGCCGGTGGCAATGCCTATGCGAGGAGCCACACGAACCACATGCAAATCGACGATGATGCCTTCAGCCGGTTTACCAGACTCGCGCAGAATGACGTTTGCAGATTTGCGACCAATACCCGGTAGCTTCGTCAGTGTTGACATTTCCTGCGGAATCTGAGAATCATCCCCGATCAGTTTAGACAACTTGACCAACCATTCGCATTTGTTTCCAAAATTGCGAACAGAACCCAGTTGTTGGTGCAAATCTTCAGGCTGTGCCAAAGCCAAATGCTCAATCGATGGATACATCTCAAAAAAGTTGGGAGCTAACTGATTGATGTGTTTATCAGAGTCTTGCGCCGAAAGGACTACCATGACTACCAATTGATAGAGATTCTGATAATCCAGCGGATGCTTACGCTGGCGATATTGTACCATCAGGGCATCGAGTAATTCTATTGATTTTTGAGCCATTTCTTGAAATACGTTTTAATAAGAATGGTTTTAAGTGGAAGAATGTTCACCAATAAAAAAAGAACCGCAAAAAAGACTTCTATCTTCATTGCAGTTCTCTGCGGTTTCTTCTTTGCGCCCTTTGCGGTAAAAATCACTTCGCCAATTGCTCCATCGCCTGCCAGAGCTTATCGTCGGGCACAGGAGCAGTTATTTGGATAAGTTCTTTCGATACTGGGTGAACGAACGAAATAAGACGAGCATGGAGACTAATTCCTCCATCGGTATTGGAGCGTTCGGCACCGTACTTCAAGTCGCCTTTGATGGGTGAACCAATCTTCGACAACTGACTGCGGATTTGGTGATGACGTCCCGTTTGCAGGTCGATTTCAAGCAGGTAATAGGTATCGGATTTGGCAACGATTCGAAACGAAAGAATAGCCTTCTGTCCATCTTTTCGCTCGGTATCGAAAGCAGTAGATTTGTTTTGCTTCTCATTGCGCACAAGCCAGTGGGTGATTTCGCCTTCCGGCATTTTGGGGGCAGTCTTCACGATGACCCAATAGGTTTTCTTCACTTCTCGCGTTTTGAACATTTCGTTCAGTCGCGTAAGCGCTTTGCTAGTTTTGGCAAACATCACCAAACCGCTTGTAGGTCTGTCCAACCGATGTACAACGCCCACAAACACATTGCCGGGTTTGTTGTACTTCTCCTTCAACCACTCTTTCACGATTTCGGAAAGCGGTTTGTCGCCCGTCTTATCACCCTGCACAATCTCGGAGCAGGTTTTGTTGACAATAATGAGGTGATTATCTTCGTAGAGAACTTTCATTTTTTTTGGAAATAAAATTTATAAAAAACTAGCCACAAAGACTCTAAGGCTCAAAGAAACACAAAATATAAAAAGATAAAAGTCTTAACTATAATTGTTCGCCAATATTGAGCATCAAATCATTTGGACTAGGAAATTTTTTCGGTAAGAATTCAATTTTAAAAGGCAAATCCATATCTTTCAAATCCTCTATATTCTTATCAATCAGATTATTCTCAATGCAATACTGAAATACCAATTTCAAATAACGTCGAATTATCATTAATGGTAAAAACTGGCTACGATATTCCATCCACTCCATCAAATCTTTTTTTCCTTTAGAACTATTGCAAGTTCTACAAGCAAATATGAGATTTTCCGCATTATCCGCTCCTCCAAATTTTTGAGGAAAAATATGATCTAATGCTAATTTATCAGACGAACCACAATAATTACAAGTTTTACCTGTCTGAATTTTAATTTTCTCATCATCAAAGATGGTTCGAATATTCATACTTCCATCTTTTAATCCCTTGTATAATTTAGCTCTAATCATAAAATTAAAGACTCCATATTTTCCCTGTTTCTTGTCCACGGCACTATGAGCCATTGCAAGATTTGAATAAGACCAATAAATAGAATCTCTTACTGTTGTTATTTGTTGTTTTGCCATTCAATAATTTATACTAAGATCATATTGCAATCAATCTAAAAAGCCGAAAAGTCAGGACTTAATGTCAATGACGATTCGACTTCTTATTTTACAAATGAAAAGGTTGGTATTTGCTTCTGTTAGTAATATTATCTCAAAAAAAATTACATATACATTCCACCGCAAACGTGAACTGTTTGACCAGTGACATAAGACGACATATCTGATGCTAAGAACACACAAACGTTTGCCACATCATCTGGAGTACCGCCACGTTTCAAAGGAATTGCTGATTCCCACTGTTTGCGAACGTCGTCTGACAATTGGTGAGTCATATCGGTGATGATGAAACCCGGAGCGATAGCATTGGCACGCACACCACGAGAGCCTAATTCTTTTGCAATTGACTGTGCCAAACCAATCATACCGGCTTTCGAAGCAGAATAGTTAGCTTGACCAGCATTTCCATGCACACCTACCACTGAGCTCATGTTGATTATGCTACCTGTTTTTTGTTTCATCATAATTGGAGTACAAGCGTGGATGAAGTTAAACGCAGATTTCAGGTTCACGTTGATGACCATATCCCACTGTTTCTCGTCCATACGCATCATCAAACCATCGCGGGTGATACCTGCATTGTTTACCAGAATGTCGATGCGACCGAAATCTTTCAGGATTTCTGCCACTACATTGTGCGTATCTTCGTAGTTCGCAGCGTTTGAGGCATAGCCTTTCGCTTTCACGCCCATAGCAGTCAATTCAGCCTCAGTTGCTTTACCATTGTCGTCGATAGCCAAATCGGTGAATGCAACATTACATCCCTCTTTCGCAAATTTGATGGCAATCGCTTTTCCGATACCACGAGCAGCACCTGTTACGATCGCTACTTTTCCTTCTAATAATCCCATTTTTTTGTAAATTTTAAATTAGAAATCTGTTGTTATATGTTTTCTAAACCGCAAAGTTCGCAAAGTACGCGGTGCTTTAGATTAATCTTAAACTAAAATTGAATCAGCAATCCACCGCTTGAATAGCCACCACCAAATACAGTGAGACCCACCAAGTCGCCTTTTTTGAAAGTATCCCAATTTTGTGCCACTACAATCATTGAACTCGGTGATCCAGTATTGCCTAGCTCCTGAATGTTGTTCAAAAATTTATCTTCCGCCAGTTCAAGCTGATTTGCCACGTTTGCTACAATGCGTTTATTTGCCTGATGAGTCACCACATATGTCAAATCGTGAACCGTTTTACCATATTTGGCAGTCATATCGTTGAGCGCCTCACACATGTATTTGGATGCATTGATAAACACGTCGCGACCATCGGGCATTATCAATCCTTCGGTGCGTGGTCGAAGGTATACGCCCTCGGTGCTTTTGCCCACTGTTCCTAGCGAACGGGTGAATACTTCTGTGATTTCGGCTTCACCGTCAGCTTGTTTCTCTTTCGAAACAAAAACCGCAACTGCTCCATCGCCCCACAAGTGACCCGACTGTGGATCTGCCTGATTGCTATAAGCGGTGTTATGCTCAGATGCCACAATCAATGCTTTGGTAGCTTTTCCGGCAGCAAAAAAACATTCTGCCACTTCAATCGCATTTACGAGCGAAGAGCAAGCAGACGAAAGAAAAAATCCCTTCGCATTATCAATATTAAATTCTTTCTGAATTTTGTGTGAAAGTGTAGCAACTGTGTCGAGTGGAGTATATGTAGCCCCTAAAATCAAATCTACCTCTTCAATCGCATAAGGAAGTTTGGGAAGTGCGTTTTTCACCGCTTCTATGCCCATGGTTTGTGTGTTTTCGTCAGGAGCTGCTTTAGATCGGGTTGAAATTCCGGTACGTTGAAAGATCCATTCGTCGGTCAGACCATTTACTGCTTCGAAATAACTGTTTGGAACTCTCTCCGTTGGCAGGTAAAAACCTGTAGCATTAATATACATGTTAAATCCGTTAAATTATTTCTTTTTAAGTCCGTTAAACAACAGGTGGACAATTCCCTCTTTCAATTGATTGCGCTCTACACCCAGTTCGTTGAAAACTCCGCGAATGTAAGGCACATCCAATCCTTTCAATGAATAGTGCAACACCATCACCATCGACTCCACGTCTTGTACCGCAAAAATGCCCTGATTATTGCCATCGGTTAAGATTTTACGAATCAGCTCCATCTCGCGTTGGTCAAACTGCTTTCGCACCATTTCTACACGCCAAATATCGCGGAAGAAATCAGCACGCAAAGTTCCATTACGGAAAACAGTCTCTTTTACTGCCTCCATTCTGGTGAAAATAAACGCCATCAACTTGTCGTCGGGACGCATATCTTTGTTCGCCACCACTTCGAGCGTCTTTATCAGTTGCTGAAGTTCGGTTTCGACAACTGCCATATAAACCTCATTTTTACTCTTAAAATAGGTGTAGAGTGTGCGTCTTCCTTTTTTAGAAGCCAACGCAATGTCGTTCATAGTGGTGTTTTCTACACCAATACGAGCAAACAGCTGACGAGCCACATCTACAAGTAAATCACGGGTACGAGTAATCGACATAAAAGTGTTAAATTATTGCACATTCAACAATAAACCGTGCAAAAATACAATCTTTTTGGAACAAAACATACTTAAAAAAACAATTATGTGGAAATTTTTCTCGGATACACTAGATTATCTCTTTTAATCTGAGTAAAGTAAGAACTGTACAGATATCGGTAAGCATTAAATTGTAGTAAAACAAAAAGACCACAGATTGCTCTATGGTCTTCTGCTCTCCCTCTTGGACTTGAACCAAGGACCCTCTGATTAACAGTCAGATGCTCT
>JBAXGL010000021.1:0-19020 GCA_037139375.1 Bacteroidales bacterium
CGCGACCGGTGAAGCGTGTGATTCAACGCTACGTGCTCAACGAACTTTCGAAAGCTATTCTGTCGCAGTCGGTTGATAAATCGAAACCGATTTTGATTGATGTGGCAGACGGTACATTGATTTTCAAGTAAAAATTTGACATTAAAAAAGCCGCAAAGAGGAGTCTTTTCTTTGCGGCTTTGCTTTTTCTGTCGGAATTCAGATTCACGCTGGCGCAGTATTGTTTCGATAGTAAATAGATTGTGGCAATCTTGTCGCAAAGTTGCGCTAACATGCGAAAATGATGGGCGAGGAGTTGGCTGTCTGTTTGGATGAAAAAATTGAATGTTGGATGTCGTTGCACGGTTGCAGGAAGGTGATATTTTTTTCTGAACGATGCTGCAAGCTTGTTTGGTGCTTCAGAAAATTTCAGAAGGGTGTTGCACGCTTGTTTGGAACTTCAGAAATTTTCTGAAGCTATTTACTCGGTTGTTTGGGCTTTCAGAAATTTTCTTCAAAAGCACACATTTCTACCGATTGTCAAACGCTTTTTTATATAGGGTGATTTCTTTTTTGTTAACAATATAAATTTGAATGAATGTATGGGAAATTATGAATTTTCGCCTTTACAACTGATGGTGCGGTTAAGTAGGGGGGAATAGTGAGAGCGCGATTTTGAGAGGCTCACTCACTTAGTACTACAAAACCCGAAGTCAAGTGATTGGCTTCGGGTTTTTCGTTGTAATATCTGTAAGAAATATCATACTGTGTTGAAACGAACAATGCATTTGCATTTGTATGACCTCTGAATCTAAAATTCTATTAGTAATAATGAAATATGGAATATTACTTTTAGAATGAACCGCCTTCGCCTCTGAAGCCACCGCCTTCGCCTTTGAAGCCGCCGCCTCCATCTCCATGTCCATGTCCATCGTGGTTTTTATATTCTTCTCGTTTAGCACCACGACCCATCGAATTGAAGCGATAATTGAAGAATACCATAAAATATGAGGTAAGAGTGTTGTATCGGCTATCTTGAATGTACTGTGCGTTGGAAGTCCAACTGTAGTTCAATTGCTGTCTCAGTATGTCGTAAATTTTAAGGCGAATTGTTCCTTGTTTTCTCTGAAACAGAGTTTTACTCAATTCAGCATTCCAAATAGTCTCACTTTTATTATAACCAGCTGTGAATCCTCTGTTTTGAGCATATTTTATATCGGAAGACAATGATAAACCTGCTGGAAGAGAGAATTGCGCATTATAAGATATACTACTATTCATTGTTTCATTTTTACTCAGAGTAGCCAGACTGTTGTTTGATTTAGCATACTTCACACTTCCCCTAAGTTGAGAATATAACCAATCATTTCTGTATATAATTCCTAAATTTTCATTTAAACTTAATGTATTTGCTGTGTTTTTAATCGGAGGAGCCGAGGTGACAATGGAAGAATAGCCAATTTGATTGTTGTATGACCCTGTAGAATAGGAGTTTAATTGGAATTTAGATTTACCAATTGGCGTATTATACATCAATGCAATGGAGCTGTTCCATTCGCCATTTTCATTCACATATTCAGTTTTACGGTTTCCCTTTTCGTCATAAGTTGTTTTATTGATGATCGAATTTACTGTGTACTGGCATTGAATTTGTGACATCAGTGAACGCTGAGTTTCACGGTTGTTGCTTCTATAACGAATAGTTAAATTATTATTAAAAGAAGGAAGTAACGAAGGATTTCCAATGGTGATATTCGTTGCACTTGATTGATTCACAGTCGGATCCAACTGTGAAATACTTGGCTGATTCGAACGACCTCTATAATTGATACGTAGATTGTGTGACTTATCGAATTGATAAGTATATTCAATATTTGGAGCATAATTAATGACCGAACGACTTGGCCGATTGCTATAGATTGAATCAAGTAGATATGTTTTACTTCTGGAGAATGAAGGCGTTAAATCTAACCCTATGGTATATCCATATTTTTCTCGCACAACTTGAAAACTTGTCCCAAATTGCTGATTAATGTACGCATTATCGAGACTTTTACTGTATTTTGGATCAAGGATGGTGTATTCTAGGTCAATTCCATTTTCTTTATTATAAGAATATTTATCAGAGTGGCTATCATTTATTTTTAAGGAATAGGCAAATTGTAAAAAATTATTCGTTCCAATTGGTTCCACAAAAGTGGTGTAGAGTCTAAATGAATTATTTGCAGAATTGTTAAGTATTTTTTGGTTTTGCAAAATAGAAGTGTCATTCCGCTGATATAGAGTATTTGCATAAATAGTACCCGATCCATCCCCTTCGTTATGACCACCTTCAACACTTACGCTCATCCGTCTTCCTTTTTTCTCAAATTCATAAGATATGTCAAGTCTACTGTTTAGGCTGATTCCCGTATTTTTATTGTAAGACATTTTTCCGGTGCTGTTGATCGGATCTCTTACTTCTCCTGCTAAAAGTTGAGATGAATCATTACTGTTCGTAATTGATTTATTTATTGAAATAGTGGGAGTGAAAATCATTGTCCATGAGGAATCAGGTTTATATTCCATTTTTAATGCAGTACTAAAATTATCGCTATTGTAATTATTTACCGAACGAGAATTATTAAAAGAGACACTGTCTTTCAAAAGATTACGTCTTGAGCTTACCTGATTTGCAAAATTATCAGAATGATTAAACATGATGTTTCCGCCAATTTTGAGATTATCAGTTAATGCAAAAGCACCATTCACACCGATAAGATTTGAAGTGGTAATACCACTATTATTGCCACCACCTCCTTTGCCACCTTTCATACCCATTTGAGAGCTAAAACCTGAGCCCCAGTCGCGCGAGCCCATATTATTAGTATTATTGCCATTAGCAATTATCGAAAACTGACTGTCACCAAAGAAACGATTAATAAGTGCATTCGATTCGTATCGAATTCCATTATTAGTATCTCCAACTTCTTTTCCGCCACCTGCTTGTAAATTTCCCATCCAACCCTTTTTCATCCCCTTTTTAATGGTAAGGTTGATGACAGTCTCTTCTTCACCATCATCGATACCCGTCAATAGAGATAAGTCAGATTTTTTATCAATCACTTGAATGCGATCAATCATATCTGTTGTGAAGTTTTTTGTAGCAACAGTGGGGTCATTCACAAAGAATTCTTTGCCATCAACATATATTTTTTTCACCTCTTTGCCTGCAACTTTTATTTTTCCTTCGGTGTCTATTTCTACGCCAGACATTCGTTTGAGCATATCTTCTACAACACTTCCAGGCTGAAGCTTGAATGCAGCTGGGTTGTATTCTAGTGTATCTTGTTTTACAATTACTTCAGGAACTCGACCTACAACAGTAGCTTCTTGTAGATTAATCTGATTCTCAACTAGATAAATAGAGCCCATGTTGGTAGGGCTTTTCGACGAATTTTTTAGTTCAATGTGTTGAAATTTCTTTTTAAAACCAACACAGTCGAAACGTACTAAGTATTTGTTTTTCGGTAAATTATCAATGAAAAATAATCCTTTGGAGTCAGAAGTACCACCTTTAATTAATATGGTGTCTTTGGATATTATATATACTCTAATAGTAGCTAATTGGATGGGTTCTCCGTTTATAGACTCCAATACTTTACCTGACAAGGATGAAGTCTGACCAATAATTGAATTTGCAAAAAAGAAGAAACAAAAAATAGAAAAACTAGATTTGAAAACTAATTTCATCAGTATAATTTAGATTTTAATTGTCAGATGGAACTCATACTAAAACATTGCCTTGTCTGGCAATGTTTGTCGTGCTCGTTTCATTGATTTATAGATTAAATTTAAACTTTGACTTATTAAATAAGAAAAGGTTTAAATGATTCAAGCTAAAATACTGTTATAGTTTGTTTATTTCTTTGTCGAATTAAATTTCTCTTTCATGAAATCTTCTAATTTTATCAACTCATCACGATATTGGGCAGCTTCCATAAATTCAAGCTTTTTAGAAGATTCTTGCATCATTTTTCGCGTCTTCTCTATTGATTTTTCCAACTGAACCTTACTCATGTATTGAATAATTGGATCAGCTGCTACGGTGGTAGAGTCCTTTTCGACGTAAACATTAGGATGCGATTTTGAGAATTCTTCTCCAAGCATCGAATTTCGCGATTTCAGGATTGCTTGTGGTGTAATGTTGTTTAGTTCGTTATATTTTAGCTGTTTTTCTCGCCTTCGATTAGTCTCGTCAATCGTTTTTCGCATACTTTCTGTTATTTTATCGGCATACATAATCACTTTCCCGTTCAAATTTCGTGCAGCACGACCAGCGGTTTGTGTCAACGAGCGGTGCGAACGAAGAAAACCTTCTTTATCAGCATCTAAGATTGCGACCAATGAAACTTCCGGTAAATCGAGTCCCTCACGCAGTAAATTGACCCCAATAAGCACATCGAAAACGCCATCTCTCAACTCTTCAAGTATACGAACACGATCCAACGTATCCACATCCGAGTGGATGTAATTGCATTTATAATTTAGTCTTCCCAAATAATTATTCAACTCTTCTGCCATTCGTTTGGTGAGTGTAGTTATCAGCACACGCTCATCGAGTTCAATTCGCTGCTGAATTTCTTCCATCAAATCGTCAATCTGATTGAGGCTTGGTCTAACTTCGATAATCGGGTCGAGCAATCCTGTCGGTCGGATAACTTGCTCTACGACAATACCTTCCGATTTAATTAACTCATAATCAGCTGGTGTTGCACTCACATAAATCGTTTGATTTGCGACTTCTTCGAACTCTTCGAAACGTAGCGGCCGATTGTCAATAGCTGCAGGAAGTCGAAAACCATACTCCACGAGATTTCGTTTACGCGAATTATCACCACCATACATTCCACGAATTTGCGGAATTGTTACGTGGCTTTCATCAATCACCACCAAGAAATCTTTCGGGAAATAATCAAGCAAGCAAAAGGGGCGTGTTCCGGGTAAGCGTCCGTCAAAATAACGGGAATAGTTTTCGATACCCGAACAATGACCCACCTCACGAATCATTTCGAGGTCAAAAGTCACTCGCTCATAGATTCTTTTTGCTTCATACTCTTTGCCAATCGACTTGAAAAACTCTACCTGCTTGCCCAAATCGATCTCAATTTCACCAATGGCTCTATTAAGCCGCTCCTTTGTTGTTACAAATAAATTTGCAGGGTAAATGTTGTATTGATCTAGACTTGAGAGTGTTATGCTGTTGATAGGGTCAATGGTTTCTATGGTTTCAATCTCATCACCCCAAAATATAACTCGTACAATCAAGTCTGAATATGCGAGAAAAATATCAATCGTATCACCCTTTACGCGAAAATTACCGTGTTGTAAGTCGACCTCATTTCTTGCATAAAGGCTGTCAACCAATGATCTAAGAAAAGTGTTTCTCGTAATTTTCTGTCCAGAATGGATGGCAATCACATTACTATGAAAATCGTCGGGATTACCAATACCGAACAAACATGAAACAGAGGAGACCACAAGTACATCATTTCTGCCAGAAAGTAGGGCAGAGGTAGTTGATAAACGAAGCTTCTCAAGCTCCTTGTTTATTGCCAAATCCTTCTCAATATAGGTATCCGAGCCTGGCAAATAGGCTTCAGGTTGGTAATAATCGTAATAAGAAACAAAATATTCAACCGCATTATTTGGAAAGAAGCTTTTGAATTCGCCATACAATTGTGCTGCCAATGTTTTATTATGGCTTAATATGAGTGTGGGTTTTTGTACTCGCTCAATTATATTGGCTACTGTAAATGTTTTACCAGAACCGGTTACACCTAGAAGAGTCTGATTCTGATATCCTTCAAGTATACCTTTCGTAAGTTGTTCAATTGCCTCAGGCTGATCGCCGGTTGGTTGGTATGGTGATACTATCTTAAATTCCATTTTCTCCCTTTGGAATAACCAACCACATCACCAAGTAAACTAAAATTCCAGGAAAAGCTGCAGAAAAAATAGTCAACAATGCAAACCCAATTCTTACCCAAGTTGAATCTATATCAAAGAATTCAGCCATGCCGCCACATACACCAGCAATCATTTTATCCCTCGATCTTCTTAATTTTTTTGTCATAATACTATCTTTTAGTGGATGAATTAAAACTTCATACTTATACAAAAATAGCACTAATTTTTTACTTTCAATGGTCTTTTAGCACATTTTCCGTTTCTAAATATTGCTTTTACCACCAAGATTGACCACCTTTGCACTATCAAAAGTTATTGATACATTAATTTATGAATTATGGCCCTCAAAATTGGAGATAAAGTACGATTTCTAGACTCAGTTGGAGGGGGTATTGTAAAGCGTTTCATTAGCAAAGAGTTGGTTGCGGTTGAAGAAGAAGATGGTTTCGAAACGCCTATTATGATTAAAGAATGTGTTGTTATTGAGAGTGTTACGACACAAAACAGCAATAAAAATTCATATAAGGATATTGCTCCTGCATCACAATCGCAAATGCCGACTCCCAAAATAGTCGAAACAAGAGATGGTGATGTACTTAATCTACTTTTGGCTTTTCTACCTGTTGATGATAGAAATATTCAGACAACTTCTTACGAAACTTTTTTTGTAAACGATAGTAATTACTATGTTCAATTCAACTACCTAAGCAAACAAGGCAAAGGCTGGATTCTTCGACACACAGCCACAGTCGAACCAAATCAACAAGTGTTTGTTGAGGAGTTTGCAAAGGAACAACTCAATGATTTGGAACGAATTTGCATGCAAATAGTTGCATTTAAACGCGATAAACCCTTTGATCTAAAACCAGCGATTTCAGTTGAACATCGAGTTGATACTGTCAAATTTTACAAATTGCATAGTTTTCAAGAGAATCAATATTTTGAAGATAAAGCAATGCTTCTTTGGATTTGTAAAAATGATAAGCCAGAGCATACTTTTAGTATTGATGCTTCAGAATTAATGACAGCAATGAAATCAAAAGGCGATTTCAAACAACCTGTCAAACCAAAAGACAATCAAAATTTACCAAATTCAATATTAGAGATTGATTTACATGCAAATGAGCTATTGGATACAACCTCTGGATTAAATAATTCGGAAATTATACGGATTCAGCTCGATAAATTTCATCAGGTTTTGAAAGAAAACCAAGGTAGCAAAGGAAAGAAAATTGTTTTTATTCATGGAAAAGGGGAGGGAGTTCTTCGCAAAGCTATTCTCGACGAACTCAAATTGAGATACAAAACCTATTTATTTCAAGATGCGTCTTTCAAAGAATATGGATTTGGTGCAACAATGATAACGATAAAATAACTTCAAGAAAAAGATATGAACAACGAAAATTCAAACTTGAAAAAAGGATTTACAACACGAATCATACATACAGAATTTCCCAAAAAGGATACTTACAATTCATTGCAAGTTCCTATATATGAGAATGTTGCGTTCGAATTCGATACTGCAGAAGAGATGGCCGATGCATTTACTGGAAAATCTGCAGCATACTCCTATGGTCGAATTTCAAACCCAACGGTCGAAGCATTCGAAAGAAGAATTATCGAAATAACGGGTGCAGTAGGGGTGATGGCGGTGAATTCTGGCATGGCTGCAATTTCGACACTTTTTATCGAAATCGCATCAGCTGGCTCAAACATTGTAACATCAGCTCATCTATTTGGAAATACGTATGGGTTTTTCAAAAATACGCTTGCTGCATTCAATGTTGAAATTCGGTTGGTTGATTTAACCGATTTAGATGCAGTCGAAGCAGCAATAGATGAAAACACATGCGCACTTTATCTTGAGGTGCTGACTAACCCACATCTCGAAGTGGCTGATTTGAGAAAATTATCACAAATAGCTCATTCTAAGAGAGTCCCATTAGTGGCGGACACTACAGTTGTACCTTTTGTCTGTTTTCAAGCCAAAGATTTTGGTGTTGATTTGGAAATTGTGTCGAGCACTAAATATCTATCTGGTGGTGGAACTTCGCTTGGCGGATTAATCATTGACTATGGAAAGTTTGATTGGAAAAATTCAAAAAAACTAGCGCCATTAGCAAAGCAATTTGGAGACAATGCCTTTAGTGTAAAACTTCGAAAAGAGATACACCGTACCATCGGATCATACATGTCTCCTCACACTGCTTATATGCAGACTTTAGGACTAGAAACATTGGCAATACGTTATCAGCGGTCGTCTTCTTCATGTAATATATTGGCTAATAATCTATTATCAATTGATGGAATTCAATCGGTTAATTATACAGGATTAAAATCGAATCCATTTTACGAAATAAGTTTAGCTCAATTTGGCGAAAATCCAAGTTCAATGTTGACTTTTCGTTTAGAGTCAAAAGAGGCTTGTTATATTTTTTTGAATAAGCTTAAATTGATAAAACGAGCAACAAATTTGTTTGATAATCGCACATTGATTATTCATCCGGCTTCCACGATTTACGGAAATTATTCGGATGAAATTCGCAAGCAAATGGCAATCGACGACCGAGATATTCGCTTGTCAATCGGGCTTGAGGAGCCCGAAGATTTACTAAATGATATTAAGCAAGCATTAGCATAACAACAATAAAAAAAGAGACAGAGTTATCTGTCTCTTTTTTTATGCTATCCATTGAGAGTTAAGCAGAGGACGCAAATGATTTACTAAGCGATGAATTAGTTTTGTTTCGCGCGGTAATACAACGTAGAGCAGTTCTCTGATCTGAAAATCTGGCGTGCAATTTGCTGAAGTTTATCGGGTGTTTGTTGGTGGTATTTCTGCACCTCTGTGTTGATTTGCTCTGCACTGCCAAACAGTTCGAAATAAGCCATATTAGTGGCTTTGTTTAGGAAGTTGATGTTGGAGAAAAGATCCTGCGATTCGAATTTATTAATCATCTTCTGAATTTCTTCCATAGCAATCGGCTCGTGCTTCAAAAGCTCTAACTCCGCTACCAAAGCACGGTCAGCTGCTTCGAGCGAAATACCTTCTGCAGGCTTGCCACTAACGAAAAAGAGCCCATCTTCTATGTCGCCAGTGATGTGTGCATTCACCTCAGTAAAAAGTTTCTGCTCCATCACCAAATGCTGATAGAGTCGTGCAGAGCGACCACCGGCTAATAAATCCGACAATAGATCGGTGGTATGATAATTGGGTGAAGTGCGTGCACAGGTATGGTAAGCTTTCGTAATAGAATCCATGGGTACATTGCGTTCCACTTCGAGGTGGCGGGCTTCGGTCTGTATAGGTTCTTGGGGTAGATTTCTTGGGGCAATATTGCGTCGCTCAATGGGCCCAAACCATTTTTCAGTGAGTGCTTTGGCATCTTCCCACTCAATGTTTCCAGTGATCGAAAGAATGGCATTATTGGGTCCATAATGTGAATAGAAAAACGCTTTCACATCGTCGAGTGTGGCACTTTCGATGTGCGACACTTCTTTTCCAATAGTCGACCAGCGATAAGGGTGCACCTGATAGGCGAGAGGTCGAATCAAGAGCGAAATATCGCCGTAGGGTTGATTCAGATTTCGTTGCTTGAACTCCTCAATGACTACACTTTTTTGCACATCGAGGCTTTTCTGTGAGAAATCGAGACTCAACATACGATCTGATTCTAACCAAAAAGCAGTTTCTACATTTTGTTTCGGTACGACCGCATAGTAGTTGGTGCAGTCGTTGCTTGTCCATGCATTATTCTCACCACCAGCTTCTTGCAGAGGGGTGTCGAAGTCAGGAATGTTAGTGCTGCCTCCAAACATGAGGTGTTCGAATAAGTGAGCAAAACCAGTCTTCTCGGGGTCTTCGTCTTTTGAACCGACATCGTAGAGCAGGTTGAGTGCCACCATTTGCGTACTGTCGTCTTGGTGATGCAGCAATCGTAGTCCGTTGCTTAGCGTATGTCTGTTAATTTTTATCATTGATAAGTAGAATCTAAAAGCTCTTCTGATAAGGGATGGGTGCTAATTAATTTGTTATTTATTCGTTAACGACAGTCACTTTTATCTTAATATCTTCCAGTGGGCGATCACCCACTCCGACCCTTACGTTTTGAATAAGATCGACGACCTCTAATCCTTCCACTACTTCACCAAATACCGAGTATTCGTTGTCGAGAAAAGGAGAGCCTCCCAGCGTAGTATAAATAAGGCGTTCTTCTGCTGAATATTTGAAATTGGGTGTTTTGTCTGCTTCTGCTCTTGCCAAATCACTGAGTTCATTTTGTAATTTCTGAAAAGAGTCATGATCTTCGTTCTTTAGAAGCGCTGATGCTTGCGAATTGTACTGTGTGGATATTTCATTAAAAATCTTCTCTTGTTTGATTTCAAGTGTCAACTTCTCCATATTATCGAGTAATTCGTTGGACAAGATGCTTCCCCATACAATGTAGAATTGCGAACCGCTGGATCTCTTTTCGGGATTGACTCGGTCTGCTTGGCGTGCAGCAGCCAATGCTCCTCGCTTGTGGAAATATTTGGGATAGATAATTTCAGCCGGAATGGTATAGCCCGGACCACCTGCTCCCAATTGCTGGGTGAATGGTGCGTTCTTCGAATCAGGATCGCCACTTTGCACCATAAACCCTTTGATAACCCGGTGAAAGATGGTATCGTCGAAATAAGCTTCGTTGGCTAATTTGATGAAATTGTCGCGGTGAAGGGGGGTGTCGTTATAGAGAACTAATTTGATGTTTCCTAAATGTGTTTCTATTAATATATACGTCTGTTGTTCGGCGTTTGAGTTCATATTTGGGTTTTTTTTGTAAAGTGTAATTTATACTCTTTCTTATTAAGGTTGCAAATTTACAACTATTTATTGAGCGAAACATCTATTCTTGAGTTGAAATATTCGATTCTATTAGTGTTTGACGAAATTTGATGAGATAAGTCAACTCAATTTGTAAAATTGTTAAAAAGAGTATATTTGAGCGGTTTTTTTCAACTAAATGAGCAGGTTTGTGTTTAATTGGTATCGAAATAAATGAAATAAAATTACGTAATATTTAAAACAAAATCGATTATGAAAATAACAAAAGTTTGGTTAAACGAAACTGATGATAGCTGCATTGTATGCGGTATGTGTGAATCAATTGCTCCTTCGGTTTTTGAGGTAGGAGATTCAATGGCTGTGATTGAAGGAGCTGATTACGAAAGCAATCAAGAAGCTATTCTCGAAGCTGCTGATAGTTGTCCGGTAAGTGTGATTGGAGTAGAGAAAGAATAGAAAGGAATACCATTGTATTCAGATTTATGAATTGGGAGTCCATTTTCGATAAGGAAAATGGACTCCCAATGTTTTCTTATAGCCAACCAGACCGCCTGAAGAAGTAATAAAGTAGTCCGCATGCCGTGACAATTAAACCAATAGCAAACGGATACCCATACTTCCACTGCAACTCGGGCATGTTTGTAAAGTTCATGCCGTAGATACCAGCAATCATAGTGGGTACACCGATGATAGCCGCCCATCCTGCAAACTTCTTGGAGACTTCATTCTGATTGATTGCCGTGAGCGAAAAGTTGGCTTCGAGAGCCATAGAGAGCTGCTCTTTGGTGCTCTCAAGCATTTCATTGATTCGGATGGAGTGGTCATATATGTCGCGAAAATAGTTGCGAATATCACTGTCTATTAGCTCCGAATCGTATCGCATCAGTTTGTTGCAAATGTCTATCAATGGAGAGACAGAACGTTTGATATCGATGATTCGGCACTTGAGACGATAAATTTGTGCGGGAGTTTCTCGTCGATATTTTTCTTTGAAAATCTTATGTTCGAGTTTGTCAAGTTCTTCTTCCAACACATTGATGATTGGAAAATATTGATCGACAATGAAATCCATGATGGCGTAAAGCACAAATCCTGCGCCTTTCTCCAGCAACAAAGGAGATGCTTCGCAACGTGTACGAACATCGTCGAATGGCACAGGTGAACGGTGACGAATGCTGATGATAAAGTTTTTCCCTAGAAAAAAATGCGTTTCTCCAAAATCAAGACGGTTTTGCTCTTCGTCGGCTTTTATGGTTCGAAGCACAATGAAATAGGTGCTGCCATACGACTCAAACTTAGGACGTTGATGTGCTCGATGAGCATCTTCAATTGCCAGTTCGTGCAATCCAAACCGATTCTGAATATCGGTCAGCAACTCTTCGTCAGGGTCTTTCAACCGCAACCAAACGAATTTATCGTTATTGATTAAGGCTTCGTCCACTTCTTTCAGATTGTCCACTTGTTTGATGCGACGACCATGGGCATAAATTCCGCAATCTACTATTCCATTCATCCTATTCTTGTTTTCATTCTTTACAAATTTGCACATTATTCTGCAAAATACAAATATTTGTAGAAATGTATTATCATAAAAGTCTTTTTTGCTTACTGTTTTTAGATTGTTTTTTTAATTATTTAGCTTTTTGCAAAAAGCATAACGGTCTATCTTTGCAAAACCCAAATAGAAACAATAATGACAAAAAACATAGCCGCTTTGGCATTCTCTCTCATTATCACGCTCTTTAGTTCTGCTCAAATCAAGAAAGACTCCTTCGCTCCACCCTTGCGCATACCACTTTTTTTGACCGGCAATTTCGGTGAAATCCGCGTTAACCATTTCCATTCGGGATTGGATTTTAAGACCCAAGGCACCATTGGCTTTCCGGTCTATTCGTTCGATGATGGCTATATTTCGCGGGTGATGATCTCGGTTCATGGTAATGGTCGTGCGCTGTATGTAAATCATCCGAATGGCACCACGACAGTTTATCTGCATCTCGATCGGTTTATGCCGGAGATGGAGACAAAGCTCGAAGATTTTCAGTACAAAGAAGAAACTTACGAAATAAATCACTACTTCAAAGAAAATGAAGTGCGGGTGAAACGTGGAGAACAGATTGCGTTCAGTGGCAACAGTGGTAGCTCGGCAGGACCCCATTTGCATTTCGAATTGCGAGATACTAAAACGGAAGAAGTGATGGATCCGATTCCATATTTTCGTAATCTGATAAAAGATCATATTGCACCTCAGGCGCGCGAAGTGGTTGTTTATCCTATGTTTTACGGTGGTGTGATAAATGGCAAAATGCAAAAAACGTTTCTCCAAGTGGTGAATAAATCCATTCGTCAAACGCCCGAAGTTTGGGGAAAAATAGCGCTTGGCATCAAAGCGTTCGATACCAAAGATGGTGTAGGCAACGTTTATGGTGTGAAATCTATCCAGCTTTTTGTGGATAACGAACTGATCTCTGATTACAAAATTGACCGATACGCATTTAAAAATACACGTAGCGTAAACAGTTGCATCGACTATGTGGAGTGGATTCATCACCGATCGTCGATTTTGAAATCGTATATCGATCCGGGTAATAAAATCGGTATATTCGATGCTATGAAAAATGGAGGGATTTTCGATATCAAAGAAGAGCGCGACTACAAAGTGAAGTATGTTTTGACAGACGAATATGGCAATAACTCTGAGTTGAATTTCACACTCAAAGGCAAACGACAAGTTATTCCAGAAACAACCATCGATTGTCGAAATAAACTCTTTTGTGACAAACCCAGTTTCTTTAAAAGCACCAATATGCACCTCGAATTGCCACTGGGTGTGCTTTACGACGATTTGTGTCTAAATTATTCATCCGTTCCATCGGTGTCGTATTATTCCGATTTACATAAAATACATACGCCCAATGTGCCGTTGCATAACTTTTGTACACTTGAATTGAAAGTCGAAAATGATACCGTGAAAGACAAATCGAAATACTATCTGGTACGTATTTCTGGACATACAGCTTCATATCAAAAGAGTGAATATAAGAAAGGATGGGTGAAAGGCTTTATCCGTGAATTTGGAGAATATGCTGTGGTAGCTGATTTCAGACCACCAACGATAACGAAACTCAAAACCAATTCGAACGACAGAATCGAATTTCGAATCAGTGATATTGGCAGTGGTGTGGCATCTTATCGGGGTACTATTGATGGGAAATTTGCACTTTTCGCTATGGATACTAAGCGTGGAGTTATTGTTTGCAAGCTTTCGCCGAAACACGTTATTGCACATCAACAACATCAATTGAAAATGATGGTAAGGGATAATTGCGACAACGAAAGCCAGTTTCAGGAAGAATTTAAGTGGTGAAATGTATTTATATCCCCAAAAAATCATTCATAATTTTACAACTTATATTGGCTATTATTGATTTTTTACTAAATTTGCTATTTCTATGCAAAAAATATTAAATAAGTAACTGATGATTAAGAATATAATCCTTTGCATTTTATTTCTAAGCACTTTATTCACTCCACAAATATACGCATGCACCAACCTACTAGCTGGAAAATCAGCCACTGTAGATGGTTCAACGCTCATCTCATACGCTGCTGATTCACATGTATTGTATGGCGAATTATATCATTGGCCTGCAGCTGTTCACGAAAAAGGGGAGATGATGAAAGTGTATGAGTGGGACACAGGTAAATATTTAGGTGAAATACCACAAGCAGAAAAAACATACAATGTGGTTGGGAATATAAATGAAAATCAGGTGACAATAGGAGAAACTACCTTTGGCGGACGAGAAAATTTAGTTGATACCACAGCCGTTATCGATTATGGAAGTTTGATTTATATTGCGCTACAACGTTCGCGATCGGCTCGCGAAGCCATCACTATCATGACTGAGTTGGTAGCAAAATACGGTTACTGTAGTGAAGGGGAATCGTTTTCAATCGGCGATCCAAATGAGGTTTGGATTATGGAAATGATAGGAAAAGGACCTCATGAAAAAGGTGCCGTTTGGGTTGCACAACGCATCCCCGACGATTGTATTGCTGCACATGCCAATCACTCACGCATTCATACTTTCCCACTCGATGATCCGCAGAATTGTCTGTATGCACCCGACGTTATTTCCTTTGCTCGTGAAAAAGGCTATTTCAATGGTATAAATCGTGAATTTAGTTTCTCTGATGCTTACGCACCTGCCGATTTTGGAGCATTGCGCGGTTGTGAAGCACGTGTGTGGAGTTTCTACAATATGTTTGTGGATGGAATGGATAAATATTTACCATACATCTATGGTAAGTCGAAAGAGTATTTGCCACTCTATATGAAGCCTACCCGAAAAGTAAGCGTGCAAAATATAATGTCTGCTATGCGCGATCATTTTGAAGATACACCATTCGATATGACCAAAGATGTAGGTGCAGGACCTTATACTTGTCCCTACCGTTGGCGTCCAATGACTTTTAAAGTCGATACAGTAAGTTATACCAATGAACGAGCGATTGCTACTCAACAAACTGGATTTTCGTTTGTGTCGCAAATGCGCGACTATTTACCCAATCAGGTGGGTGGAATTTTGTGGTTTGGGGTTGACGATGCAGCTACCTGTGTTTATGTACCAATGTACTGTTCAATCACTCAAGTGCCTGAATGCTATCGGGTAGGAAATGGCGATTTGCTCACCTATTCGTCTACATCTGCTTTTTGGACACACAATTGGGTGGCAAATATGGCATATAGCAAATATAGCTATATGATCGCGGATATCAGACCCGTTCAACAAGAGTTAGAAAATGGATTTATAGCTAAACAAGCAAATTTTGAAAAAATGGTCACCGATTCGATGATGAAAAGCCCCGAAGCTGGAATTCGAATTCTGACTAATTACAGTATCACTTCTGCGCTAAAATCGACAGATCGGTGGCGTAAATTAGGAGAGTATCTCTTGGTGAAGTACATTGATGGTAATGTGAAAAAAGAAAAGGATAGTAAATTTTTGCGTAATAAATACGGATATCCTGCAGCGCCGATGCAGCCAGGTTATAGTCAAGAGTTTTACAAATCAATTGTAAAAGATGCTGGCGAACGTCTGAAAGTTACGTTTTAATTTTTAATTTTGTATCAATAAAAAAACTATTAAACAAATAATATTATAAAACCGCTACTATGGAACAAGAGTCATTACTGAAAGAAGTAACTGCAAAAGCACAGATTTGGTTAGGCAAAGAATATGATGCTGAAACACGTTCGGATGTGCAACGTTTGCTTGATAATGAAGATAAAACGGAACTTATTGAGTCGTTTTACAAAGATTTGGAATTTGGTACCGGAGGTTTACGCGGCATCATGGGCGCAGGCACCAACAGAATGAACATTTACACCGTAGGCGCTGCTACTCAAGGGCTTTCGAACTACCTGAAAAGCGAGTTTACAGATATTCCTCAAATTAGTGTGTGCATCGGACACGACTGCCGTAACAACAGTCGCAAATTTGCTGAAATATCTGCTGATATTTTTACAGCAAACGGTATCAAAGTATTCCTTTTCGAAGATCTTCGACCAACACCTGAAATGTCGTTTGTGATTCGTCATTTCGGATGCCAAAGTGGTATTATTCTTACCGCATCGCACAATCCGAAAGAATACAACGGCTACAAAGCATACTGGGATGATGGAGCTCAAATGATTGCTCCTCACGATAAAAATACAATTGTGGAAGTCAATAAAATTCGTAGTGCGAAAGATATAAAATTCAAAGGAAATCCAAAACTGATAGAGTCTATTGGCGAAGAGATTGACAAAATCTACATCGATAGATTGACCACCATTTCACTTTCTCCTGATGCTATCAAACGTCAGAAGGATTTGAAGATTGTCTACACACCTATTCATGGAACAGGAGTAAGGTTGATACCTGCTGCATTGAGAGCTTTCGGATTCACAAACATCATCAATGTGCCGGAGCAAGATGTGGTGAGTGGAGACTTCCCAACGGTAGTATCTCCCAATCCAGAAGAGCCTGCTGCACTCAATATGGCAATTCAAAAAGCGATTGCAACAGATGCTGATTTGGTACTGGCATCAGATCCTGATGCAGATCGTATCGGTGTTGCGGCAAAAAACGATAAAGGCGAATTTATCCTTATCAATGGAAATCAAATTGCTCTTATCTTCATCAACTATTTAATCAAGCGTTACAAAGAATTAGGTAAAATCACGGGTAAAGAGTATATCGTAAAAACGATAGTGACAACAGAATTGATTGCCAAAATTGCTGAGAAAAACAAAATTGAGATGTTCGACTGCTATACTGGATTCAAATGGATTGCAGCCGTCATCAAAGATATGGAAGGCAAAAAGACCTATATTGGTGGGGGAGAAGAGAGTTATGGATTTCTTCCCGAAGACTTTGTTCGCGACAAAGATGCCGTTTCTTCTTGTGCCTTGATGGCCGAAATTGCCGCTTGGGCAAAAGACAATGGAAAGACTTTATTTGAAATGCTGTTGGATATCTATGTTGAGTATGGATTCCGTAAAGAAAAAGGCATTTCAGTAGTGAAAAAAGGGAAATCGGGTGCTGAAGAGATTGAGCAGATGATGAAAGATTTTCGTAAAAATCCGATTAAAGAAATTGCAGGTTCAAGAGTTATTTTGGTGAAAGATTTTGCCAATCTGACCGCTTTAGATTTGGTAGAAAACGAGAAGATTATTCTTGATATGCCAACCACTTCGAATGTGTTACAATATTTCACTGAAGATGGAACAAAAGTATCCATACGCCCATCAGGAACAGAGCCTAAAATTAAGTTCTATATCGAAGTGGCGGGCACAATGAAATCGCGTGAAGATTACGATAATTCAGATGCTGTTTCAGAAGCGAAAGTAAATGCCGTGAAGGCTTCGTTAGGAATATAATTTTATTGAGAAGATGAAGTTATTGCTTCGTAGGAAATAAAAATCAGATTAAGAAACCGGTTATTCCATGCGAGTAATCGGTTTTTTTCAAAAATAAACTACAGAATACGTTAACCAAACCACACTTTTAAATTGAAAGATAATGGTCGAATTATTAAATAACAACTATTTCCACATTGTTGTCAGTACACTGTCGGTATATCTCTTCATTGTTATTGCCCTTCGTCTGTTTGGCAAAAAAGAACTTGCTCAACTTTCGGTCGTAGATTTAGTGTTTATCTTGCTGATTAGTAATGCGGTGCAAAATGCGATGGTGGGTCCCGATGCCACCCTTTCTGGAGGTCTTGTGGCAGCTACAACGCTTTTCGTAGTCAATTATATTTTCAAATATCTACAATATCGCTTTCCCAAATTTGGAAAGGTGATACAAGGTGACGCTACGATGTTGATCTATAAAGGCAAAATGATAGAGGCGCATATGCAAAAAGCAAGAATCAGTGTTGATGAACTGATGGAAGCCGTTCGCGAGCATGGCGTAGCCAGCATCAGTGAAGTTGATCTTGCTATTATGGAGGTGGATGGTAGCATCAGTGTGCTATCTGATAAATATCAGAAAAAGACCACTAAAAGGCGTAAAAGTCATAAGATTATTACAAAACAAGAGATGTAACGAATCAGCTATATTAAATCCCGTTTCTGTTAGGTATAGAAAACCCGAATTAATCATCAAATCGTTTTTGTAAACCATCTAATAATTAATTCGGGATTAATAGGATTTGAAGAATGAAGAGAAGATTTATATTTTGACAATAATTCCTGCATTCAACCAACTACCGGGTTGACGAAGACCACCTAAATCGTAATAAGTAGTATTTGTCAAATTTGAGCTCTCAACTTTGATGGTGTAACGTTTTTCTACCCACGAAAGTTTGGCATCGACAGTTAGATAAGGCTCGTATGGCAATAGGATACTACTGGCATCACTATAGCTTCCATTTCTCTCCCAATATGAGCAAACAATTCCCAGATTCAATTTAGATGTAAGTTCCAATTGAGTAGAAAGCGCGAGTTTGTATTTCAGATAATCGAGTGCATATTTTGAAACATAATTTCCCGCATTTTTATCAGTTGTAAGTAGGCTATAGCTTAGTTTTACGCTTTTCACCACTTTATCGAAAGAGAGACCAGCCGCCACTTCCAATCCTTTGGTGGTCATTTGTGTATAATTGACCGAATGCCAAATACTGTCTTCACTAGAATATTTCACCCAGTCAATCATATTATCGATTTTGCGAGAAAACGCATTAACTGATGCAAAATAGTGACCTTTCTGATATTC
>JBAXGL010000022.1:0-18172 GCA_037139375.1 Bacteroidales bacterium
TCAGCATCG
Organism: Bacteroidales bacterium; assembly: GCA_037139375.1. Taxonomy (GTDB): domain Bacteria; phylum Bacteroidota; class Bacteroidia; order Bacteroidales; family UBA7332; genus CAXXIC01. Next base: position 10 of record JBAXGL010000022.1, read on the forward strand.
GAAATATTATGACAAACTTTGCAATAATTGATATTTTGCCGTAATTCGATAATGGAGCTGCCTAACCCTACCCCAACCTCTTCTTTCTGGCGAAGCAAATGCAACACCAATCGGAGTGCGGTCTTCTTCCCTATTCCGGGAAGTTTTGCAAATTCGTTGACTGCATTTTCGAGTAATATCGAAGGGTATTCCATCTATTTATCAAAAAATATGGTTCTTTTAGACATTTTCCTACCTAAACTTAGGTGCAAAAATAGTAAAAGAAAAACGCACCAACCTTGTATTAGTGCGTTTTTCTTCTTTTGGCATGAATTTACATCAATAAACCCTGAAAGAGCAACGTAAAAATCTAAATAAATTATTTCACCGACACCACTTCTGTGGGAGCCAAAGTGTCGTTGCGCACAGCTACTTGACGCACAACTTCTTCGGCAACATGATGGAAGGCTTGACCAATTACAGAGTCTTCATCTAACGCAACAGGTGAACCCGAATCGCCTGATTCACAAACACTTTGCACCAAAGGAATCTGACCTAACAAGTGAATATCCAAACTATCGGCAAGTGTTATACCTCCATCTTTTCCGAAAATGTAATACTTATTGTTTGGCAATTCAGCAGGTGTAAACCATGCCATATTTTCAATCAACCCTAACACAGGAACATTCACCTTTTCACTCATAAAAAGATCGATTCCCTTTCGAGCATCGGCTAAAGCTACAGCTTGAGGAGTTGTCACCACGATAGCGCCCGTCACTGCGAGGGTTTGTATTATTGTGAGGTGTATGTCACTTGTACCTGGTGGCAAATCAATCAGGAAATAATCTAATTCTCCCCAATGTGCATCGCCAATAAATTGCTTTAATGCGCTACTTGCCATAGAGCCACGCCACATTATAGCGCTTTCCTTTTGAACAAAGAAACCAATCGAGAGTAATTTAACACCATATTTCACAGGTGGAATAAGCAAATCTCTACCATTAATTTTTTCGAGAATCGGTTTATAATCTTCAATACCAAACATTTTCGGCATCGATGGTCCGTAAATATCGGCATCGAGCAGCCCTACCTTGTAACCCATTTTTGCCAATGAAACAGCTAAATTTGCAGAAACAGTGGATTTACCCACACCACCTTTGCCCGACGATATGGCAATGATATTTTTTACGTTTGGTAACAATTTATCAGGCTCTGCGGGTCGTGGTGTCTGTTTGGCTACAGGATGAATATTTCCTTTGATTTCAATATCTTCAGAAATATAGGTCAAAATAGCTTGCTCGGCAGCTTTTACTACTGATTTGATAAACGGATCGTTCGGCTTATCGAAAACCAACGAAAATGTCACTTTTTTCCCATCTATCTCAATATCTTTTCCAACCATACCACCAGTCACAAGGTCAGTGCCAGTACCTGGATAACGCACTTTTGATAGTGCATCAAGAATTATTTGATCTGTTAATTTCATTATTTTAAGACTGTTTTTGAGATGTATCACTTCTTCTTCCTCGATGAAAACTCCGATAGTCGTCGAATTCAATTTCTTGATCAGGTTCTATCAGCTTTTCTCTTTGCTCACAAACAAACTTGATATACTTAATGTTCAATCCGCGATCGAGCCATTGTTGTTCATAGTAGGTTTTTATTTCAAGAATCGGATCCACTAATTCTGAATGATACAAATCGTCGGTACATTGCAACACAGTATACCCGTTCGCTTCCACCATCAAGCGGGTATATGTAAACAAAAAATTACTGTCTGACTTCAAATGAATCACGCCGTTTTCTGTCAATATTTTTCGATACAACTCCATGAAACGGGTTGATGTGAGACGCTTTCTTACTTTATTCATCTGTGGATCGGGAAAAGTAATCCAAATTTCAGCAATCTCCCCTTCGGCAAAAAAGTAGTGAATCAACTCAATATCTGTGCGAAGGAAAGCCACATTAGTCAAACCTTCCTCCAACGACTGCTTAGCTCCACTCCACATCCGAGCACCTTTCACATCGATGCCAATAAAATTTTTGTCGGGAAACATTCGTGCCATACCAACGGTGTATTCTCCTTTTCCACAGCCTAATTCGAGCACTATCGGATGATCATTACCGAAAACCTGCTCTCCCCACGACCCCTTCATCTGAAAACCAGACTCTTGAACCACAGCAAATGGATATTGAAACACGTGTGGATAAGTCTCCATTTCGGAGAATTTTTTCAATTTATTTTTTCCCATAACGATTGGTTTGATTTTGCGACTGCAAAAATAGGGTTTTAAATCTTAATAATTAAACATCGCTGCCATTCAAGTTTCAGTTTATCTACAAACAAAGCCTCTATGGTTATCAACATCCTTTGAACGAAAATTGATTTTTTGGAACGCACACTACGGAACATTGCACAAACCTATTTCGACAGTAAACATCAGAAATGTAGGGGAAAGTGACTTTGTTTCGGTATATTAGACGATATTAACGTACAATACAGTCATTACGTTCTTATTTATTTACCTTTGCTATTCGACAACTGGATTGGATTCAGCTGATTATAATTTCATAAAACTTAACTCATGCTATTCCAATGAAAATTATTCATGTCACTGATTCCTCCATTCAAAACTTCGATGGCATTTCGACTTATATTAACGAATTAATACTAAGTTCGGAAAGCAAGGGCGATGAAGTGTTACTGCTCTGCACCACACCAACAGACAAAAGCAATTTGCGAGCTATTCAGTACAAAGGAAAGGTGATTGCCTACAAAAGCCTTCGATTTCCGGGTAAACCAAAATTAATTGTGCCTATCAAAACGGGTATTACGAAAACCATTCACGAGTTCAATCCTGATCTTATTTGGATACATTCGGTGGGCACCATTGGCACAAAAGCAGCCAGAATAGCCAAAGGAAAATACAAAGTCGTTTGCACCAAACACAGTTTCGATGGGGATCTTTGGTGCCTTTATCTTAAAATTCCTGCATCTTTCCAGTGGTTTATACATTTCGCTGCCAACAGATTCGAAAAAATAGTAGCTGATGCATGCTATTTCTTTATTTATCACTTCAATGACACCACAAAAATCAAAGACAAAGATTATTTCAATAAGTTTGTCAAATTTCCACCTCCTATTCAATTGCGTTTCTTAGAAAACCAATCCGTAAAAGAATTAAACCCAAATCAATTAACACTGGGCTTTTGCGGCAGATGCGAACCTGATAAAGACATTGAAAACACGTATCTCGCATTGCAGATGTTCCAGAAAAAGCATCCTAAAATAGAAATCACGTTTTATTTAATTGGCGACGGACCAGTAGCCAAGCCATTAGCTGCGAAATACAAATCAATCAAAACAATTATTACCGGATACACGGCCGACGTCATACCATACCTCGACCGGCTCGATGGCTTTATACTTTCCTCAAGACACGAAACGACTTCACTTTCATCGCTCGAAGCTTATGCCCGCGGAATACCTATTTTTTCTTTACCAATTGGCTATTTAAGCGAAATCAAAAACATCGACAACTTCTATCTGTTCGAAAATATTGAAAAATTGGTTGAATTGTTGGAAACCATTTTTCTAACACAAAAACGAGGAAGAAAAATTCCTAAAAAGAATATGCTAGGCGATTTAGTCATCAGCTACTCAGAACTTCTTCATCGAGTAACCGATAGTATTAAATCTCGCTAAGAGAAATCAACCACAAATAAAATGGACCACAAAGTCCAATTTGGCATTTACACCAAAATTCTCTATTTTTGCAAGACGTTAAGTAGTTTTCGGATGGCAAAGAGCCAAACAATTTCCTTTAGAAGCTCGTAACTCATAGCAATTAAAACAATGAACACATTCGGTAATATTTTCAAACTCACTTCTTTTGGCGAATCACATGGAAAAGGTGTGGGAGGAGTACTCGATGGAGTGCCAGCAGGCATCGAAATTGATATGGATTTCATTCAAGGAGAGCTCAATCGGCGCCGTCCAGGTCAATCCAAAATAACCTCTCCACGCAAAGAGAGTGACGAAGTGGTTTTCTTATCTGGAATCTATGAAGGCAAAACCACCGGCACCTCCATCGGGTTTGTCATTTACAACGAAAACCAACATTCATCCGACTACGATAATCTCAAAGACATTTACCGACCATCGCATGCCGATTATACTTACCAATCGAAATACGGACATCGTGACCACCGAGGTGGCGGTCGATCGTCTGCCCGCGAAACCATTTCGCGCTGTGTGGGGGGTGCCATTGCTAAATTAGCACTGAAACAAGTTGGTATCGACATTAAAGCCTATACATCGCAAGTAGGAACTGTTAAACTTGCTGGCACTTATCACGACTACGATTTATCGACCATCGAGTCGAATATGGTGCGCTGCCCCGATGCTGCTACTGCAGAAGAAATGATAGACCTCATTCACCAAGTCAAATCAGAGGGCGACACCATTGGTGGTGTCATTTCGTGCGTCATCACAGGTGTACCTGTCGGATTGGGCAATCCCGTATTTGGAAAACTACATGCCCTACTTGGCAATGCCATGTTGAGCATCAACTCAGTGAAGGGATTCGAATACGGAATGGGATTCGAAGGCGTTGGTTTCCGAGGATCCGAAATGAATGATACCTTCTTCAACGACAACGGTGACATTCGTACCCGCACCAACCATTCTGGAGGAATTCAAGGCGGAATATCGAATGGCGAAGATATCTATTTCCGCGTAGCATTCAAACCGATTGCCACACTGCTTCAAAATGTAGAAACGGTAGATAAAGACGGCAATGAAATTACACTGAAAGCTCGTGGTCGTCACGACTCTTGTGTCTTGCCTCGTGCTGTGCCCATCGTAGAAGCTATGGCTGCCATGGTGCTATTTGATCAGTATTTGGTGGGGAAAAGCTGTACATTGTAAGGGGTTGAAAACGATAAAAAACTTTCCAAAGAATCTTTGTATATGAAAAAAAATATCCTTATTGCAATGCTAGCAATTTTCACGTTGCAGCTATCAGCTCAAACCAGTGGAACACTCAATATTTTAGGTGAATCTAAGAAAATGGTGCTTCCCGACAAAGCATACTTGAACGTTAACATATCGGTGTCGAAGCCAAATGAGTCAGAAAGTTTCAAGAAACTGAACGAAATTTCAATGATTATACTTAAACGATTGAAATCTGACGGATTTACAGAAGATCAAATAAAGCTGACAGATTTTTCGATGAATTTTGTCAATTGGGATTCGAAGAAAAAACCATATTATCAATCCAATCAAAGTTTGAGTGTCAAGTTTCCACTCGACAAAGAACGACTCTTCAACACATACAATAAATTACTAAAAGACAGTGTATTAGGCGTAAATGTGAATTTTGGCACCGAATGTTCCGATGAGTTGAAATCTAAAATTCAAGATGAATTGATCGAACTAGCCATGAACGATGCCAAGCGCAAAGCCAACATCATCACGCGTGCTGCAAATGCCACTATAACAGGCATCAACAACATCAGCTACAAATACATCGACGACATCCCAATGCCAGTGTACCGACCCAAAGCGATGTCGATGCGGGTAATGAGTGATGCAGCGCCCGACACCCAAGCTAATTACCTGAGCATCAGCGAGCAACAATTCAACGAAGAAATTAAAGTGACTTATGTTATTCAAAGCGGGAAGTAGAGATGCAATGCTTAGCATCTCTTTTCTGGAGGGATGGTTTTCTGACACGTCTATCGAAGGTGTCAGGTGGTGCGCGGCGAATCCTGACAGCGTGTGGTAGCGTAGCGGACATTACGCAACTAACGTACCGTAGTTCCTGTCAGCAATAGATTGATTTTATGTATATTACCGTTTGAAAATAAAAGAACGATTAAAAGACTGTGAACTAAATCCAGAGTTAATTCTTCATTTTTTAAATCAAAAGTATGTCTTAACTGCAAACTCAAACTGATTGATAAATATCTCTTTAAATCTCGATATGTTGTTTTGTTCGTAAAACAGCAACATTGCTTTCTTGTAGTTTACGGAGTCAACCGTCCTGAATGAAATGGGACAATGTTTGTAGTTCATTAGAATTGCGTTACTCACTATTCTTGCTGTTCTCTTGTTTCCGTCCATAAATGGTTGAATGTATGAAATCAATATTAAAATCAGCAGTGCCTTTTCAAATATATTTTCTTTCATATTCACCAATTTACAAGCAGACTCCAAGGTTTCACGTATTTGAAATTCGTTGTCGAGTGGCCGATAGTTTGTTCCCGAAATACCAACTCTGCGCTTTCTTAAGTTTTTGTCAACAGCCAATTCTTTGATAAGCAAACTATGTATATCTTCTATTTTTGAGATGGTCAACGGAATTAAATAGTCTGGATTTTCGACAATAAAATCTAACGCATCTTTGTGATTCAGAAGCATAATGGCCTCTTCTTTCGTTTTACCTGCTGCTGTTTCTTTGTCTTTAAGTAGTCTTTCGGTTTCAAGCAGCGAATAAGTATTTCCCTCAATTTGAGAAGATTTCCAACTTAAATCAATGGCAAGTCGCTCTAGTTCTTTTTTATATTCTAACTCTGATAGTTGCGAAATATTCTTCGTGTATTTGGCTTGTAAATCAGCCAGTTTTGAAAGTTCAGTTTTAGTCAGAATCTCACTTCTTTCTAATAATTCGAAAATCCCCAAGTTGAATTCCTCTTTAATCTGCCTTTCGTCAATTTCCTTTTCGTAATAGCTGTCTAAATCAATCGAATAGATTAATTCATAAGAAGGTGAAATAAAGTATTTCGTTCCTTTACCTTTTCCTTCAGAAATGATGTATTTTTCTCTCAGAAGTTGAGAGAGTATTCGTTTAACTGTCGCATAGCTAATCGAAGTTTCAAATTCTTTATGAATTTCGCTCGAAGAGCAGTTTGCGTGGTTTTGAATGAATTTTAAAATTTCTAGTTGTCTCATTTCTGGCATAATTATCTATTTTAGCTCACAAATATATAGAATACGGCTCATTTCTGATCCTAAACGAGACATATTTATTATATGATAAGCCATAAATTTCGAGGATAAGAACATTTGTTGTTTGCGATAGCAAACAACAAATGTCCGTCAGTAAGCCAATTGACCTAATGTGTGTTAGCACAATCGCAATTTTCAGTTTATTCTTTCATTTATTCTTTTTAATACTTCAATAGCAAAATCAGGAATATAGTTAATCCTTATCATACCAAGAAATCCAAGTAGTGAAAAAACAGGTGAGTTTTCTTTAATTAATCCTGTTGCAGCTTGAAGGAATACAACAATTACCGGTTGAGATTTTTTGTTATGAAAAATCTCAAAAATTGAATTGCCAAATTCAGTTGCTAAATCATTCTGAAGTTTAAAAACATAACTCTCTAATTTTTTCACAGGGATGTTGGGCGAAATAAAGCTCCCAAAAACAGGGTCTGTCTTTTTGTTAATGAAATCAGATTTGTTAAGTATTGGCCAAATATCATCATAGTCAATAATATTTTTCAAACTTAAAAACACGAAACCTGAATCACTCTTTGATTTCTCAATCTGGTCTATAGCTTTCACAACATTGTCGAATATCGTTTGAGGTTTTGACGTGTGTAATACTTTACAAGCAATTCCCCATGTTCTACCCTTATATTCAAACATAATATCGGGATTATCACCTTTGGACTTTTTAGGGGAATCAAGTTTAATATTTTGAAATTGAGGATAGCATAATGAAGCCATATACAATTCAAATAATTTATTACTCCCTTGATCTGTAATCCGCGATTTTTTAGTTTGTGGAATTGAAGAGTTATTCAATAGCTCTAAATGAGGTTTGATTGAATCCTTATAATCTGAAGTTAGTATTGGAAATAATTTCTCAATATAATTATTAAAACCCATTACTTCACTCATACTTTCACGTAAATCAATAGAATTGTCGTGCAAACTAGAGTTTAACTGTTTTTCATAAGTTTCCAAAACACTATATCCGATTCTATACAAGTCAGAATCTTTATTGATATGAATTCCAAGTTTAACCAATTCGTTCTCGAATAACAATGTGGAATTTGCCGAATCTAAATGATAATATTTTCTGTCAGTTCTCATATCTATTTTCATAAACGCTTAAATCTGCGTGTGTCCTAAATCACACACATACTTCGACTATCGCTGTTTTACAAATTTATTTACATCTTGAATTTGAATGATATATCTATGCTTGATAAGTAACTTGCATTTACAGGGTTTACAAAAATGCCACCATCAGTACATCGCCTCTCTACGGGCTTAAATCCACGAGGCGGGTGTTTGTTTATATTTTTTTCTTGGTTGGAGTTTGCTTACTCTTGTAAGGTTTTGTAATTAATGGATTGTTTGTCACTTCAACTTTAATAATTTCAGGGATTTTCTTTTGTTCAATTGATTTTTTCAAATCAAATATAGTTGTGTCTTTTGGTTTTAACCATTTGTTTATTTGCTCGGTACATGTAATTAATGCTGGTATTAAAGCTACAACAAAAGCCCACCGCGTCCATTTTAAACTTGCATTCGCTTTTTGAATTTGAATGTCCGCCTTAACCAATTGTTCTTGTATTTTTGATAGTTCTGTTTCATGACGTACCTGAACAATTGTTTTGAAATCTCTTTGCGCTAAGTCTCTCAGTTCTTCAGTTATGATAATTGCTTGATATAGACAATTACCAAATGATTTTTGTATCGCTAGAATATCAAATGCAATTTTCTCTCTTTTGAGTTCTCTTGCAATACCATATACAGGTAATGACTGAATTACTGCATCTTTTGATCTTTTGTCTAAATCTACAAATATGATATAATTATTCTGCATCAACTTATTTAGCAAATGTAGAAAATAAATGATTCTTCGTTGATTGTCTAAAAGTGATTTCTGATAATTTGCTTCTTCATATTTTTTGATACTATATTCAAAAACTATTTTGTCATTTTTGATTGAAGCATAAATCCACATCTTATTAAATATGTCTGAAAGAAAGTCTAATACTGGAATTCCAATATAATTGTTCCACGCGTCACGATTTGTATCAAATTCAATTAATTTCTTTATTAATTCTTCTTCATACGCACTAAATTCTTTCATTTTTTTTATTTATAAGGGTCAGAAATTTGATTTTTTATCTTTTTTCATTCAGAAACTTAGTTTGTTTGAAATGTCAATTAAGATTATATCTTCTTATATCTTCTTTTTGAGATTATAGCTAATGTACGGAGTTATACGACGTTGGAAATTTCGAAGATATGAACCTATCCCACGTAACATAGCTTACTAGCCATAGCGATGCGCTCATAACCATTTAAATATATATTTCTTATGATTCCTTTTTAGCGATAGTTTTTTACTATGTATATGATTTTAGTCCTCCATTAATCATAGAAATGATAAGAAAAATTACTATTGTGATTAACAATTGAGATAGAAATAGTTTTCTTGCATCAAATCCAAATTTTCCAAAATCAATTATTTCCCTTTCGTTTTTTTCATATAATTCAAAAACAGGGAGCAAATTGCCTGATGAGTCAGGAAATCCCATTGCATCATTGGACGAAAAATAAGGTGTTTTAAGGATTCTAATAAAAACTATAGGCCAAAGCAAAATTGAGATTAGATAATATAGGAATCTGTTAGTTGCAATAGGCGGTTTAAAGAAGAAAACCTCTCTTATTCTAGTATTTGTCATTCTATGTCTTTTCAAAAACTTATTTAACCAAATAAATGAAGGTCTTGTTGTTCTTAATATTGCAAGGCTTATAATAATATAAATCGATGCGATATCTTTGCACCATGAAGGTATATCAATATTGATCCAAGAAAACAGAAAATCAAATATATTATAGAAAATGAACTTGTACCCTTGTAAAATCATATTAATTGATTTAGCAATTCCTATATCAAATCCTGCAACGACTATTTGATAAATCGATATAGCTGCTAAAATATAGCCAATCCAGTTATAATAATTTCTGAAAGCTATACCAAATTCTCTCTTTAATTTCATATTTTATGAGATATTGTAATAATTATTAATAACGCCCTATACAATTGGCATTTTTTTCTCTACTGGAGCAAAACTGTCAGAATGCCCGTCAGCTAACCAATGACCCTTAGACCATGTGTTATGCCCAGTACTTTTCATTTAATTATTTCTACATCAATGTGTTTTGCGTTAATCAAAGGAATTATTTTGTCAAATTCATTTGAGTCACAATTAGGACCTTTTTCAACCTTAATTAATTTGAAGTCAGCAAATTCTGAATGAAAAGGAAGAACTATATATGAAATTTCATCCTGGAATTTAATAGGTTGAAGGCTCCAAGTATTATAGTTATCTGAACCTTTTTTAATCAAGAATCTATACTCCTGTTCATTTTCAAAAGAACCTTTTATGTAAAATGCACCAATTTTTGATATGTAAGTGAAATTAAAGATATAACCAAATTGCTTTTTAATTTCAGTGAACAACTCTTTCAGTAAAGCAATAGGCTGTTGAGTATGAATATTTGAATAGTAAACTTCGCGAAAATCAGGAATCTTACTTTCAATTTCAAATGTAAATTTAAGACCTGTTCCATTCTGAGCAAAGTAGTTCCAAAGTGTTGGGCTAGAATTTTCTTCAGAAGTTAAGCAAAGTGCGAATAATTCTGACATAAGCGGTTTATATCCAGTCAATACTCCAAGAGTTTCAGCATCGTTCTCATAACCATCTATGCTGTGTTCCCTGTAAAATAAACGGAATTCTTCAGCCCCAAAATTTTGTAATAAATTAAAAAGCCAAAATTCGCTGTTATTTATAATTGAAACACCCTTATCAAATTTCGTATAATGTGAAAATGTTTTCCTCTGGGGAGTTGGATAAATCTTTTCAAAAATTAGTTCAGACAGTTTTTTGTCCTCTACATATGATATGTTTCCTACATAGTCAGCATTAAACCTTATTTGAGATTTATTTATTTGTTCTGTAATGCCATATTTTAACAAAATTGAGTTTACCAAAGCAACAAAGTTGTCAAGTTCAGTTGTGTTTTTCTGGTTTGCAATTCTTAGCTTATTGTCATAGGTATCCATTCTTGCTAACTTGTCGAGAATAAGCTGCATATAAGTGTCGTTTGGGTTCATATTTTTATTTTTTTAGTATTGGGCATAACATCTGTGTATGTGTGACACTGCCTCACTTATTTCGCACTTAGATCAGTTGTCCATTTGTTTATATTGTTGATTTTCAACAGAACATATTTTACCGAGAATTTTGTGTTGTCGCAAATATCTGTCCCTCCGGACGCTTCGCCTTTAGAAGTAATTATAACTTTTCATATTTAGTATTTTCAAAATTTACCCATTGAACACCTTTCTCAAATAATTCTTTTCCTAAGTTTTTATTTAAAGTTTTTAGCTGAGAATATGTTTTCTTAATAAAATCTATATCCTTATTCCTTACCTGCTCAGAATCATATCTATTTAAATTTTGATAATGTTCAATTAATTCGTTAATCTTAGTATTTGCTTCATTAATACATTCTTCAAATTTACCAAGATATTGTTTTGAATTCTCAGAATTATAATTGGTAAACAAGAAATGTATTTCATATTTTTTTCTTGAAATATCATTTTGCAGTTTTTTTAATTTATCTATTTCTGTTTTACAAGTATCATTATCGAAAACAAATTGTTCATTAAAGCCTATTTGCTCAAAATCTAAAAAAGAAGAAACTTCACTCAAATGTTTAATAAGATTTTCAATTTCTTGTTTTTTTCTATTTTTATCGTTTTCGTTTTTATTTGCATTTATCGTTTTATAAAGAATAAAAAAAGATATAAATGCAGTAATAACACTACTGAAAAAATTACCATAGAATCCAATCCAATCTTTTGCTTCGCCAACAACCAAAATAGAAAACGGTGTGTTTAAACCTAAAATATAATTTATTAATATAGGTGGAAGGAGCATCAAAAGTAGAGAAATTCCAACGTACTTAAAGATAAGAGGATTTTGCTTATTGCTAGCTACATACCACTCTTTCAATTTTGCAATCATTCGCATTAAAACTCTGCTAAAATTTAAATTCATTTTTTTCATATTCAATTCATTTATTTCAACCCTATGCGAATATTATAACAAACGAATTTGATTATTAAATAAAAATTTAATAATCAAATTCAATTTATTTGTTTTAGATTATATTTATTCATCTTTGATGCAACGAATATAAAGACCCTCTATATGCATTGCACTGCCAAAGTATGGTGAGCTAGAATAACTACCAATATAAAAACATTTAGATTGTTTTTTCCCATCGAGTGTACCACCAGCTTCTTCTGTTGAAGACCACCACCACCCCTCTCTAAAAATACCCATAAAACAAGGCTCTTTAAAACGTCTAGCGCCACCAGGTAATGCGGCAAATCCAGTTTTATTATTTGAACTTAAGTCATTTCCTACTGTACCTACTCCACCTTCAATTTTCCAATCTATATTTGCCGCTAAAGATTTCGCAAAAAATTTAACACCTGACTCAACGGTATTGTTTCTTGGATTGAACCCATGTTTTTCTGTAGTTGAGCCATCGTAGTTATATCCATTTTTTACTAAATAATTTGCTAATGAATCCCACTCTAATTTAGTAGGTATATGCCAGCCTAAGGGAGCAATATTTTGCTTATCACTAACTGAATAAAAATTATATAAATGTCCATATTTATTCCCGTTCTCAGATTTATTTTCATAATCACAATATGCTCCTGTTGTAAGATTACCCCAATCAATGCTATCTTTAACCATAGGTATTTCAACACCATTCCTATAGTGCGTTGTCCTTAGATTTTCTGCCATCCATATTTGATTACCAATTTTTACAGTTTTATATATATTCTTATCTATATCAGTAACAGGTGGTAGTCCAAAGCTTAACATATAATTTATTTCACCTCCAGTTTGAGATATACTTACGTTTTTCTCTGCGTCTTCGCCATCCTTTTCTATACGTAAAGTGTGATTTCCAAAAGTTAAACTACCTTTGAATGGGGTTGCACCCAATGCATTCCCATCAATAAAAAGATTCAACCCATTAGGATTAGAGTTGATCGTTACCATTCGTCCATTAGATAAGGTTTCGTTCACTTCCGCTGTTTTACCTTCCAATATGCTGATTTTCTTTTTCACAATACCATATCCATCTTTACTAATGGTTACTATACAATTCCCAATTAACAATTTATTCACCGTAGTTGGTGTTGTTCCGTACTCTTTTCCATTAATAGAAATAGCTGCTCCAGATGGAGTTGATAACACATCCAATGATCCATAAATGGGAGTGGGTTGTAAATCAATCTTTTTTTTATCACCAGCCACGACTTCAATGTCTTGTTTGGCGTTGCGATGCTTATCGAGTATAGCCTCTAAGCTATAAATACCAGGATTCAGTCGTCCGTTCCAATTACCAGTTGCTTTCCACTTGTTGTTTACAAATAACATGGCAGCGGGTGGAGCAGTCAAAGTTAATTCAGCAAAGTTAGGTTGCATCTCGATATTTATTGGGGTGGTTTGGCCATCCGATACAGTTACTTTTTGCGCAGTAGGCTGATACATCTCTTTGATTACTTGCACCGTATGCTCTCCGCTTGCCATAGGGTCACTTAGGTAAGGCGTAGGGTTGAGCTGTTCTTTGCCATCTATCATCACCATCGCTCCCGATTCGGGCATGGTTGTGATGTTAAGAAAGCCAAAAGCGGGCTTCAGCTCTACGTTCAGAACCTTTTTACTATCCGTAATCTCCACTATACCCGCTTCGGTGCGGTAAAGCGGTGCTTCTACCCGATAGGGGTATTTGCCTGGTTTGAGTTTAGCTTGGTATTCGCCAGCTTTCACAAACTGCTCATTGAGGTATATCATCGCCTTCGCGGGTTGTGCCTTTATGAGTAGCCATTGGCTTTCAATCTCTTCTTCTACTGTAGTGATAACTTTGCCCGTTGTTAACACTAACTCATACACACATGCTTTCTCTATGGGCATGGGGTACATATAATCGCGCAAAACGCCTAATTGTGGGTGCTTTATCGTTAATCGCTTTGCGCCATAAGGCACATAGAGCCAATACTCTCCGCCTTTGTTTTCTTGCGACATTATCCCCAAGCCATCGGGTTCCCACAAAAAGCCGGTCTGTGTAGTCACTATTTTAATAATAGCACATGCATCTCCATTTTGGTCTTTCTTCGGTGCATCTATTCGCGCACTCATATCACTATCGAGCTTGCGAAAGGATTTGACAGAGATTTCAGCAAAGAGATTGTTTCCCAATGAAGAAAGAAATAAAAAGAATAAAAAACGCTTCATATTGTATTGTTTGTTAATTCGCTAGTAAATTTTCACAGTATAACTAAATTCATCTATCCTTTTAGAAATCAGATAATCCATAAATGCTGCCATCGGGATTTTTCTCAGGCTGCCATGTTCTGACGTGGATTTGGGGTGTTTTCGAGTCAGACAAATCGACTAATAGAAACAAGTAACCCGAATCGCCATAGTTGGTCGAAAAATAGTCTTGTTTGATTTGGATACCATAGACATCATTACCCTTGCCCGAGCGGCGAATAGTGTTGTCGGCAAACCGTATATTGATAAATTCGTTGCTATCAAAGGAGTATTTCAACTTCTTCATATATTCGGTTTTGGTCTGTTTATTGTATTTAACAAGTCCATTATTAGTATATTTCAGTTCAGGCGAATTGTTTATCTTTGTGACAATACCAGTGATAATAAGCGCATCGTCAGAGAATATCTTATTGATGTAGTCGAATCGTTTGAGCGAATAGGCGGTCATATAGTTTTCGAGAAAACTCATCAGCAAGATACGATTATCCTGCGACCAAGTGGTGTTGGCAGAAATGTCATCAACCGTGTTTTTCGACAGACTGAAGGTGATATTGCATATTTTGTTAGTGGCATCGAAATAAAATACTACGTTTTCCACAAACTGACGGTCGTTTGCTTTGAAGCTAAAACTCATAGGAATTGAGCGACAAATCACATAGCTGCCAAACTGATAATACTTCAAGTCGAAAGACTTCACGATCTTGGCATTCCCATATTGCAGCAAACTTTTGAAAATGGAATACCCATCGTCGGTAAACAATGATTGCACTTCGGTATATCGCTTCGCAGCGATAGCGGCAGTTACTTTTTTCATGATGTCGTTTTTATCTGTCACTTTGTCGAGCGGTGTTAGAGTTTGCGCTTCACCCACAGCTGGGGCAGTCCCCATTTGCATCACTGGGGCAGCTGCTTTTACTACAGTATTTTTCGATAGATTCAGATAACAACTTTTATAAGGAACAAGTGGCAATTTCTCCATGACTGTTCGCAACTCCATATCTATATTCGCCTCTCCCTCAAAGGAGTATTCTCCTTTCAAACGTATTTCGCTCGTCGAGATAGATTTTGGAAGTTCTGCTACTCCTACGCCATCTTTGGCACTCACAATGTTCGACCAGTTTTGTCCATCCCAATAGGTATAGTCGAAATTTCGCACCGGTTGGTCGTTGTATTTGATGTCGAATATACAGTTGTTGTAGGTCTCTTTCTGTTCCACAATATCAATCGCAATTTTCATATTTGCGAAAATTTGATTTATTTGCATCGGCAACCACGTAATGAGCAGACTTGCCTTCCCCTCTTTGTCCGTCATTGATATTGCACTTGCATCGGGATGACTGCGCAACAATGTTTGCGACCAATAGAAATAGCGCAACGCATCTGCTATTTGCAAACCACCTAGTGCCGTCTCACCATTACGCGCCAACTCTATGATTTTGTTTTTACGCGACTCAAATATTTTGGCGATTTCACTTTTGCGTATATAGCGAAACACCTTAGCATCAGGCTCATTCTCCATCACAATCCGAACGGTATTCGTGAGCGTTGCGCTCGAATAGGTTTTCACAACATCGTTGACGGTTTCTTTAAACTTATTGTCCTTTTCAGTAACAATCCGTTCAAAATTACTTTCTACTTGTGTCGATATTTGCCCGATAATATCTGCCAATGCGGCTTGATCAGCGGCTTTCAGCGTAGTGCCTTTACCTTCGCCCCACAAGTAAGTCTGTACATCACCTTTGATTGACTGTATACTTTGTGCATTTAAAGCGAATAAGCCATTTAAACTAAAAATTAGAAGTAAAAGTCTTTTCATTAATATCTGTATTTTGGATTTGAAATTATTACCAAAGCCATAAGATTTTGATGTTCCAATAAGGTATTATTCTTTGTGCGTAATCAACTAAAAGGAAGAAGTAAGTTCTAAAACTTGCTTCTTCCAATTCTTGTTTAGCCAAAGCTCTCTTCTGAATAGTTAGTTGACTACATATCTAATTATTTACCCATTTTATTCATCTCTTCTTCAAAAGTCTTTTTAAATTTCTCGTAATTGTAATCCACTTTTAGCATTTCATTACTTGTGGCTCTGTTGTTAATAGTTTGCAGTATTTCAGGGCCACCTAATTCAATGCAGACATACGATTTGTAATTACCTTCCTTAGTTTTTGTCATTTTCTCACAAACTACTGTAGTTCCAGTAAGTGATTGGTCTATAACTTCGCGGTTTAAGCCTTCATAGTTTTTCAACAATTCTTCTTTATTGTTGTAGTTTCCTGATTTCACATAATTGTCGGTCACGCCTTTAACTAGAGTATTAATTGAACCTGCTAGCCCAGCTTTTGCTTCGCTCATAGCTTTTTTCTTAGCTGTCATCTGATCCATACTTTCACCAATGGCAGAATAACGCAAAGCTTTAGGCGTACTTTTGTATTCATCACCTGTACAATAACTTTGTATTAACACTTCGCCTGCTTCAGTGGGTGTTACACCTTTGCTGGATTTACATGATGACATCATCAAAACTACAGCTAACAATAACATACTCGAAACTCTAAAAAAGATTGTTCTCATAATCGTTTGTTTTAAATTTATTGATTGTAAAAATAGATAATTATTTTAAATAGTATGTTGTTAAATTCAATTTTCGACTAATTATTTATATTTCTCAAAGTATAGATAGCTATAATTGTATCTGAGCTCAGTTGAAGTCTTTGTTAAGAATAAACAGGAGCCACTTCCAACGCCAATAGATGTATAGTTCCAAATAATCCATTTTTTTGTTTTAATGCTCCCATTTTGAATTTTGTATTGTGATTTTTAGTCCGTCTTGGTTAATCTCTTAAATCTTTTTCATAATAGACACACATCCGCTTCTTGTTCAAAATTCTCTTTTTGATAAAAAAGAAGGCGTGGAAACTGTCAATCTATTCGCTACAAGGTATCGGCAAACACCCATCACACAAATAGACAACAGCCCCACGCCCCTATAGAGGACGCAGGCGCTATCGCTATCATTCTTGTGTGATTTGAAATTTTGCCGATTTCTGTTAGCAAGAATAATATCTAAAACGCTTTCCGTTTATTTTCAAATGTATTGGCTATCTCAATAACCTTCACAAAAATAACATTTTGTTTTAAAATGCAAATAGATTATAAATAATATTTTGAAATATTTTTTCAATCATCTGTTTTGAATTGAATATCGCGCGAATGTTGTAGAAACGCAATGCTTTGCGTCTCTCTTAAAACAACCACCAACGCAATAAAAAAGACGCAAGGCATTGCGTCTCTACGGGTGGTCGTTGGTGTTTTCATCATTTTTGTTGTATCTATCTTGCTGCCAATTGGCTGGGTTTGTGCGTATATATTCCACAATTCGGCGGTATTCTTCATCATCGCGAATGATGTGGTCGTTCCGTTCAATTAAACGTTTGCAACGCTGTCAGGTGATTTCTACCGCAAAACCTGTCAGCGTGCGAAGCTCCTGACAGCGTTATTGTTGCTGTTATTGTTGCTGTTGATATTATTGTTGTCGTATCCAAACATCCTATTCCCCTCTCCCATTGGAGAGGGGCCAGGGGTGAGGTCAATTACGCCGATTCCAACACCAGTTCCAGATCTTGCATTTCGCTTGCCGTCACTGCCACTTGTATCGTTTTCTCTTTGTAGCCAATTTTGGTCACCGTCACGCGGTAATTGCCTTCCGCCAACGATTTCACTTGAAAACCACCCTTCGAGGCAGTCGATTTGGTCAACACAGGCTCTTCGTCAGCTACCACAGCAC
>JBAXGL010000023.1:0-17811 GCA_037139375.1 Bacteroidales bacterium
CTCAGACAGTAGTCGCAACGCCCAATAGTGGATACACTTTTGTGAATTGGACAGAAAATGGTACACAGGTTTCTACTTCAGCCAGTTATACGTTTACAGTAGGTGGAAATCGTACCTTGGTGGCTAATTTTAGCACAGGAGGATCTGCAACTCCATCTATCCCAACTCCTTCGAGTGGAGCAATAAATCAACCCATTTCTCTCGTTTTGGGTTGGTCAAGTGCAGGGGCTGTACAGCATGATTTGTACATAAGTACTTCATCTACTTTTGTGACGAAAATCTTATATACAGGTTCAGGAACGACTCAATCAATAAGTGGATTAGCAAATAATACTATCTATTATTGGAAGGTTATTTCGTATAGTATGAATAGTACACCTAGTGGATGGAGCCCAGTTTGGACATTTAGAACACAAGGTAGCACAAACTATTTAGTCTCAGCTTCGTCAATCCCTACCGCAGGAGGAACGATAACTGGTAGTGGATCTTATCAAAGTGGTCAGTCTTGTACTATAACAGCAACAGCCAATTCAGGATATAATTTTGTAAATTGGACAGAAGATGGAGTCGAAGTTTCAACATCTATGAGTTATACTTTTACAGTTGGTGCAAGTAGAACATTGGTTGCAAATTTTGTACCTGCTTCAAGCGCTATCACAGTATCGTTTTATAAACCGTTCGATTGGAGTGCATCAAATGTTTATATTTGGGCATGGAATTCTGGAGGTGCGAATTTGTTTACAGCATGGCCAGGTGTGCTAATGAAAGATATTGGAAATGGTTGGTTTAGCTATACTTTCCCAGATACTGAAAACAACATTAATGTAGTGTTTAGTAATAATGGCGTTGTTCAAACAGTTGATATTCTAGGTGTTACTCAGAGTGCATGTTACCAATCCTCGGGTCTGAATGGTGTGAAACTTACTGTGACCTCTGTTGCCTGCCCTTCTACTGGAATAGGAAGTCTAAAAATGGAACAGGAAAATATCAAACTTGCTCCAAATCCTTCTAGATTACTTGTGAAAGTGACATCACCTGATGTGTTAGACCGAATCGATATTTGTGATATTTCGGGACGTATCATCCGAAATGAAGTTGTCAATTCTGAAACAACAACTCTGAATGTCAGTTCGTTGCAAAATGGTATCTATATAGTGAAAGGATATTCTAATGGCAAAGTGTTTGTTCAGCGTTTAATAAAAGAGTAAAGTTGGTATTGTTAATGGAGTAGGCTGGGGCTATAGCTCTAGTCTTTATCACAGATTTTTGTTTAGTGTCTTGTGATTTCACTATTTTATGTGAATTGTACTTTTCTAAAAGCCTAATTTATAAACCAAAATTAAAAATCATGAAGATGCAAAATCAAAATTTATCAAAAGGTCTTGGATTTAAGTTATTAATCTGTTTGACGATTCTTGCAAGTATTACGAGTTGCAATAAAACATCCGATGAGCCAAACACCAATTCGAGTAAATATATTTCAGAGATTACTATTAATGGTGTAACTTATGATATTGGCACAACCCGATGGTCAACGAAGTTAAACACTATTTTTACCGATGAAGGACAGAAAGGGAATTTGGAAATGAGTTTGCCCGATACAGTGAAACTTGGCACGTATAAATTTTCAGATGGCTACTTAATGATTGGATATGAAAATTTACCAGGTTATACAGCGATATATGATAAAGTTAATATTACCATAACAAAAATTGGATCATTTTCGTCTTATGGAAGTGGTAATATTGAAGGATTTTTCTCTGGCACATTTTTTTATTATGATGTTAACTCTAATGGAGTAGCAACAGGTACACACGAAGTTCAACTCAGTGGAAAATTTTCGACTACTCCGTAAATAATTTTTACTTATTATAATCACGTATAATATATTGTTTTGGAAGTCCAATGTACAATCACTTCAAAATGGAGTCTATATTATTAAGGTTTATGTGGGTGATCGAATTGAGGTTCAACGACTGATTAAAGAATAAGTTTGAGTAAGGTTGTTTAAAGTTGATTAGTCAGAAGCCGGAGTGAAATCTTCGGCTTTTGTGTAGAAATTTAGAAAAGCATTTTGTATTTGAAGGAATATTGCTATATTTACAAGTGTTGCATTTTTAGTTGAACCGATTAAGTTTATGTGTAGGGTTTTTCTATTTCTGTACTTTTAGTATTGTTTATCTTTTGTTAGATTTGGAACCAATATGAAGCATTTAAAGAAGAATTATCGTTTAGTTTTGATTGTGTTATTTGCAATGCTTTACCTATCACTTTTTGGCCAAAATCAAACTATAGATAGTTTGAAGTACATAATTTCAACCTGTAAGGGGGATACGACTAAAACCCGATTGCTTAATGATTTGGCTAAATTGTATTGGAATGTGGATTTAGATAAGTCGATTCAGATTGCCAATTCAGCAATTGTAATGGCAAAAAAACAACACAATTACTATGAAGAATCACGTGGTTATAATGTGATTGGTGGTGCGTATTATAGAAAAGGTGACATCGATAAGGCTTATAATTGTCATAAAAAATGCTTTGATATTTCTTGTAAATATAATTTTATTGACAATATTAAGAAAAGTGCGTATAATATTGCGACATCATTTAGCTTGGGTAAGAAAGTGTCTGCTAATCAGATTAAAAGCGTTTTAAATGTGTTGTTAAATGTTTCAAAATATAAAAAGATTGACTATTTGACTATTATGCCATTTATATTGTTCGATGGCCGTTCGCTATCAATGAATGACTCTAAATTTGATATTGTAAGCTATTTAGATAGTGTAATTCCTGAAGATGATTCAAGATTAATTAATCTAAAGAATATTGTAAAAGGAGCCCATTATAGATTTAATGGTGAATATTTCAAATCAATTAATTATGCAATCAAAGTCATCCAAAACACAAAAGATGCACTTTTGGTAATGACTGCAAATGAAATATTATCTGAGGGGAATTTTATGCTTAGAAGATATAAAGAGGCTAGAATAAATCAAGAAATAGCATTACAACTGATTAACAAATCAACAGATCCATTTATTAAGACAAAGTTAAATTTGAGTGAAGGTGGCTTAGGGTGTATTTTAATTGAACTAAAAGAATATAAAAAAGCATATAAATATATTAAGAAAAGTTTAAATATTTCAAATATCCCTTATAATATTGCTGTAGTAAATAATAATATGGCAGTAATCTATATAAAATTAGATAGTGCGAAATTAGCGGAACCCTATTTGAATAAAGCGTTGAGAATAACTGATAGTCTTAATATATACCCTATCCATCTTGCTGCACTCAATACGCTATACGAATTGCAAACCAAACTAAACCAGCCCAAAAAGCTGAATAAAACAATTGTAGAAATTGAGAAAACAATTCCACGGGTGTCTGAATGGTATAGTGTGTATGATGGTTACAAATTGTTGAAAGAATATTATAAATCGAAGGGGGATTTAAAAAAGTCACTATTATTTAGTGAGAAATTATTGCAAGTAAACGATACAATTAAGAATAAAGAGACTTCGCAACTTTTAGAAGAAATGGCTGTTAAATACGAAACTCAACAAAAAGATGACCTAATTAAACTTCAAAACACTAAAAGTCAAAAGGATAATTTAGTAATATTTATTTTGTCAATTTCAATGATATTGATAATAATTCTGATAATAATTCTGGTTTTTTTGGTATTTAAAAAGCGTAAACAAGATAAAATAATCCATGAAAAGTTGGAGAACGAACTTCAGCTAAAAACATTACAGTCGAAAGTAATACCCCATTTTACCAACAATGTGTTAAGCGCTATAGGCTATTTGGCAATTACTGACAGATTGATGATTAGTCATTACATTGCTGCATTTTCTCGATTCACAAGCTTGACTTTGGAAAATGCCGACAAGAATTACACCAGTTTGAGAAATGAAATTGAATATATCGAAAACTATTTGGAATTAGAAAAGCTACGTTTTGGTGAAAGATTTGTATATAGTATTGTGATTGATAAAGATATAAATCAAAACATTCTTGTGCCGGCAATGGCTCTTCATACTTATTGTGATAATGCAGTTCGTCATGGGCTGGTTCACAAAGAGAGCGGTGGTCAATTGCTAGTAGAAATTCTTGCTGAAGAACACAATACACGGATTCGTATTTCTGATAATGGGATTGGAAGAACAAAAGCCAGAGAGTTTGGTACTCGTGGCAATGGACAAGGATTAACGCTCATACAAGCTCAACTTGATTTTTATAATAAACACAACAAATATAAAATCACTCAGCAAATCACCGATTTGTATGATAATCAAGAAGAGCCTCAAGGCACAGTTGTTGAATTGGTCATTCCTCACGATTATTCATTTGAAAAATAGAATATTCCAACTTTAGAGCTTATAATACCATAGATTATTATCATGAATACAAAGAAGAAAGTTTTAATCGTTGATGATGAGGAGAAATCACGCCTCTATTTGGCGACTATTCTTGTCGAGCTGTTTCCTGATTTCGAAACCAATATGGCTTCTACCCCTGTAGAAGCTCTCTTTATGTTGTCAAAACAGTCTTTTGATTGTTTGTTTTTGGATGTTGAGATGGCTGGAATGACAGGGTTAGAAATGGTTTCTCAGTTGAGGCAGAATGTGAGTCAAATCCTCGTAATATTTGTTTCAGCCTATAAGCGAGCTGATTTTATTCAATCAGCTTTGCGTCTAAATGCTGTTGATTATTTGGACAAACCGGTTGACCCATATGAGCTAGAAAGTGCCGTGAAAAAGGCATTACTTGAAGATAATCAGACACAAATAGGTAAAGCCCAACCAAACTCAAATTCTATGCGGTTTCGATTGTTTACTGATAAAGGAGATCGTTTAGTCGCTGCTGCTGAGATAGCTTATTTTAAATCTGAGCAACGCTATGCAAGGGCTTATTTCACCGATGGATCGTCAGATTTGATTCGAAATAGTTTGGCTCAATTAATTACACTGTTGCCTTCGGAGATTTTCTTATACGTTGGTCGGCAGTTTATTGTGAATATTGATTGCGTGAAATATTTTTCTAAATCAAATAAGACTCTTACGCTTATTTATAATAAAGAGAGGGTGGAGCTATATAAGATTTCTCCGAACGTGTTTCCTGTGCTTATTTCTAAATTTGGTGGAAGATAAGACTGTTTAAAACAAATTGTTTAGATTTCATCAATTCGTTCTTATTTGCAAACAAGCACCTCTTTTTTGTCCAATATACTACAAAAAACTATCTTTGCGTTATTACAATTAAAAGAAACGGGAATGAAGGCATTGCAAATGGTAGATTTGGTAGGTCAATACGAAAAAGTGCGAAGCGAAATTGATGGTGCTGTACTCGCTGTGATTCAAAGTGGTGCATACATCAATGGAAAGCCCGTGCAACAATTTGCGGAAAATCTGGCGCAATACCTTGATGTCAGTCATGTTGTTCCGTGTGGGAATGGAACTGATGCTTTGCAAATCGCCCTTATGGCTCTCGAACTACAAGAAGGCGACGAGGTGATTGTACCTGCTTTTACTTATGTAGCTCCTGCTGAAGCGGCTTTGTTGTTGGGTCTAACACCTGTTTTTGTAGATGTGGACTCCATCACATTCAATATGGACATGTCAAAGATTGAAGCGGCGATTTCTTCCAAAACCAAAGCGATAATTGTGGTTCATCTTTTTGGTCAGAGTTGCGATATGGAGGCAATTCTTGCGATAGCTCAGAAAAATAATCTGACCATCATTGAAGATAACGCTCAAAGCATTGGGTGTAATTATCATTTTGAGGATGGACGAATTGCTAAGACTGGCACAATGGGTCACATCGGTTGTTTGTCGTTTTTCCCTTCCAAAAACTTGGGTTGTTATGGCGATGGCGGTGCTATTTTGACGAACGATGATGCGTTGGCAAAACGTCTTAGAATGATTGCCAATCATGGGCAGGCTGAGAAATATTACCACGAATGTGTGGGTGTTAATTCCCGCTTGGATACAATTCAGGCAGCCATTCTGGATGTGAAATTGAAGCATTTGGATGACTATATCTCTGCACGTCAAAAAGCAGCACATCTTTATGATGCATTGTTGAAAAATTGCGCGGAAATAACCCTTCCAAAAGTCGCATCTGGTCAAGACCATGTCTATCATCAATATACACTGCAGGTTGCTCCCGAAGTGCGCGATGATATGGCGACTTATTTGGCGGCACAAGGCGTTCCTTCGATGATTTATTACCCATTGGCAGTGCATCAGCAAAAAGCGTTCTCTGGGAAATGCAGGATTGTCGGTTCGCTGTCTGTTTCAGAAACGCTGGCTAAAACCGTATTATCATTGCCTATTCACACAGAATTGAGCGTCGAAATGCAGACTGTTATTTCTCAGACTGTTATACAATTTTTCGCAAAGAAGCAGTAATTCTCATTTTTTTGGGAAATAGATACCGTAGTTTTAATATTTTTTGGCGGAGTGTTTATCTCAAAACAGCTATTTTTGCCTAAAATAATTGAAACAACTACGATGCGAAAGATAATCTTCTCCATTTTTGTTTTTTTGTTGAGTCTCCAGGGTGTGTTTGCTCAAATCAATACCGATCGGGTGATGGCTATTGGTCGCAATGCGCTCTATTTCGAAGACTACATTCTCTCCATCCAGTATTTCAATCAAATTATTAAAGTGAAACCTTATTTGGCAGAGCCTTATTTTTATAGGGCGGTTGCAAAATTGTATCTTGAAGATTACACCGGTGCCGAAGAAGATTGTTCCCTATGTATTGAGCGTAATCCGTTCATTGTCAATGCATATCAGTGTCGTGGAATTGCGCGACAAAATCTGAAAAATTTTCCAGAAGCCATTGCCGACTACAATAAAACCTTGTTGTCAGATCCAGAGAACAAAAATAGTTTGCTTAATAAATCAATCGCTTACCAGCAGAAGAAAGATACCATTAACGCTAAAGAATCGTTCGATTTGTTGGTGAAGTTGCAGCCAAATTTCTACAATGGACTGTTGGCGTGTAGCGCTTTCTTGACAGAACAAAGAGACACATTACAAGCTTTGATCGATGTGAATCGTGCCATACAATTGGATAAATATTCTTCGCAAGGTTTTGCCACCCGAGGATTGTTGAATTATCAACGAGGTAGATACAAAGATGCTTTGGGCGATATGAATGAAGCTGTGAAATTGGATGAACGTGTGACAGGATATTATATCAATCGAGCCATTATCAAATATTATTTGAATGACTTGCGAGGCACCATGTCAGATTACGACAAGGTGATTGAAATGGAGCCGCACAATCTGATTGCATTATACAATCGAGGGCTACTTCGTTCTCAAATTGGGGATAATAATCGTGCTATTGAGGATTATGATAAAGTTCTGCAGGGAGAGTCAGACAACTACTTTGCGTATTACAATCGCGGGCTTTTACGAGCCGAAACTGGTAATTTCAAGGGTGCTGTCAGTGATATGACCAAAGTAATCAAGCAATATCCTGAATTTTTGCCAGCATACAGTAGCCGATCTGAAGCCCGAAAGAAAATGGGTGATTTGAAGGGCTCTGAAAAAGATTTCTGGATGACCATTCAACTCGAAAAGGAGGCTGACAAGATCAGAAAAGAGAAGCGGAAAGAAGAAAAAGAGAGCAATCAGATTGCTGCAAACAAAGACAAAACCCGTAAACAATCAGATAAGAATATCAATAAATTTAAGAGCCTTTTGGTGGCTGATGCTACAGAAACAGAGTCGCCCAAATATAAAAATGATTCTCGTGGACGTGTTCAGGACAAAAATATCAATGTTGGTTTGGAGGAATTGTTCGTGTTAACCTATTATGAAAAAGGAGAGAAGTTAAACCAGAAGTCTACCCTGACCAATACGCTCAACAAAGTAAATGAACAAATTAAGTTGTCGCACAAATTGTTGATTACCAACGATGAAGTGGCATTGTCTGAAGATAAAATTAAAGAGCATTTTGCCTCTATCGATGAATTGTCGAAACAGTTGGAGATTCGTCCAAATGATGCAAATGTCTATTTTGCCCGATCACTAGATTTCATGTTGGTGCAAGATTTTAATGGAGCTGTGGAAGATTTGACACGAGTGATAACCTTAAATGGTGACTTTGCTTTAGCGTATTATAATCGCGCGGTGATTAGATACAAGCAGCTAAAATATTCACTATCTTCAGATGATGAAAAATCAGAACAATCTTTGACTGAAAGCTTTAGTATCAACAATTTGAAGCAAAGTAAAAGGCAACCCATCGAAGCGAAAGAGTTGACTCGATCGAATCGTCAGTTGGAATATGAATTGGTCTTACGAGATTTTGATGCAGTGATTGCTCACCAACCCAACTTTATTTGGGCGTATTACAACCGAGGCAATGTCCATTGCTTGCAAAAGGATTATCGTTCGGCACTGACTGACTACAATGAGGCCATACGTATCGAACCAGAATTTGCAGAAGCCTATTTTAATAGAGGATTAGTAAATCTTTACCTTGGAGAAAATGAAAAAGGTATTGCTGATCTCAGCAAAGCTGGTGAGTTGGGCATTGGAGGTGCATACAATATTATCAAACGTATTTCGCAGTAATAAGTGCAAATTATAGATCACACGGGTCGGGCGAGATGATAAATCTTGTCCGATCTTTTTTTGGAAGCTTCTTGATTACCTCTTCATACGAATGGCGAATCCATTTCTTGACTTCTGCATCGCTCATTTCATCAGTCATGGTGATGGTATTCCACATTTTTTTATTCATGTGATAGCCAGCTTCTACACATTCGAACTGTTCACGAAGTTCGATGGCACGCTCTTGGTCGCATTTCAGATTTACAAACAACGGTGTTTCGAAAAGCGAGGTTAGCACAAATAGTTTTCCGCACACTTTGAAAACCAAGATAGAATCGTCAAAAGGCATTCCTTCTTCCGCCTCAGGCAGTGAAAGACAATATTCGCGTAATTGTTCGATGTTCATATATCAGGGATTGAGGGATAGAGGGGTGAGGGATAATGGGTTTGAATGCAAATATAGTAATTATTGCTGTTTGGCACTCTTTCTTGAACTTGATGTGATTTTGAGAATTTCTGTAGCTTCGTTTATTAGAGGTTGAAGTCTTTCTGAGTGAATGATTTCGGCTTCCGATAATAATTCTAGCCAGAATAAGGTTTCATCTGCTTCTTCAACCACAATCGATAATTTACTGAAAAATTCATTACCCGACCGCGCTCGACATGCCGCTCTGTAATTGGCTGCTACAGATGTCGCCGAACGAAGCATTTGCTTGCCTATGATTTGAGCTTCGCCTGTTTTAGGCAACGCCTGAAATAATTTGATTGTGCGTAGTGCAAATTGTTTTAGTCTAAGTTTAAAAGCCTCTTTTTGATCATTTGTAACACTCATAGTCGTTTTTTTATTTTATTAGTTTTAGCATCATTCCCTCAATCCCTCAATCCCTCAATCCCTAAAACCCTAAAACCTCGGTGGATAAAACGCATCTTCTATGTGTTCTGGAATGTATTTCTCTCCATTTTTTACAACTGATACCACATCGAAACGGACATCCATATTTATGTCGAATTTATGTATGTAAGCATCCGTTGCATTCACAATATTCCTGATTTTGGCATTTGATACCATATCAGATGGCGAACCAAAATCCAGTCTGTCACGGGTTTTTACTTCTACAATAATGAGTGTATTTTCGTGGATGGCAACTATGTCAAGTTCCAATTTGCCAATGACCCAATTGGTGTGCAGGATTTTATACCCTTTTTTGATGAGCATTGTTCGGGCAGCTTCTTCGCCTTTTTTCCCTGTTTCGTTGTGTTGTGCCATTTTCAGATGAATTTATGTGGATTTGCAAATATACAATTTCAATATTAATTTAACTTTCATTGCCTAAATAATCCACACAAATATTAATCAGGGCTGTCAGGTTTCATTCCAAAGAAATGATTTGGCTTTTTTTTGTAAATTTGCACTTTCATAAAAATCGCTTGAATTATGCACGAAAAAATCATTATCCTCGACTTCGGTTCTCAAACTACTCAATTGATTGGTCGCAGAGTGAGAGAGTTGAATACGTATTGCGAAATAGTACCTTACAATAAGTTTCCACACAACGACCCGAATGTAAAAGGGGTGATATTGTCTGGAAGCCCATTTTCGGTGTACGACGATAGTGCATTTAAAGCAGATTTGAGTGAGATTCGTCATAAATTTCCCGTGTTGGGCATTTGCTACGGGGCGCAATTTATCTCGCATACTTCAGGTGGCAAAGTTGAGCCGGCAGGTTCGCGTGAATATGGTCGTGCACATTTGACTACCATCAACAATACCGATCCTTTGCTCACGGGCATCGAAGTCGGAGCACAGGTGTGGATGTCGCACGGCGATACCATCACGGTGATTCCAGAAACGTTCGAAATCATTGCAAGCACCGAAGATGTAGCCATTGCAGGTTACCGTGTGAACGGCGAAAAAACCTGGGGAGTGCAGTTTCATCCGGAAGTATTCCACAGCGAATGTGGAACGCAGATATTAGATAATTTCCTCTCAATTTGTCAATGTTCGAAAGATTGGACACCAGCTTCGTTTATCGAAGAAACGGTGAAAGATTTGAAATCAAAATTGGGCGATGATAAAGTGATTCTTGCTCTTTCGGGTGGTGTTGATTCATCTGTTGTAGCTGTTTTACTCAATAAAGCTATTGGCCAAAACCTCACGTGCGTATTTGTGGATAATGGGCTTTTGCGCAAAAACGAATTTGAGAAAGTGCTCGAAGATTATGCTCATCTTGGGTTGAACGTGATTGGCGTGGATGCCAAAGCCAAATTCTATACCGAACTTGCGGGAGAAAGCGACCCTGAAACCAAACGGAAAATCATTGGTAAAGGATTCATCGACATCTTCAACGAAGAGGCACTGAAAATAAAAGACGTAAAATGGTTGGGACAAGGCACCATCTATCCTGATATCATCGAATCGCTTTCCATTACCGGTACAACTATCAAATCGCACCACAATGTGGGCGGATTGCCAGAAAAAATGCACCTGAAATTGGTGGAACCGTTGCGATTGCTCTTCAAAGACGAAGTGCGCAGCGTTGGAACTGAACTTGGCATGATGCCCCATTTGATCAAGCGTCATCCGTTCCCTGGACCTGGTTTGGGAATCCGTATTTTGGGCGATATTACGCCCGAGAAAGTACGTATTTTGCAAGAGGCAGACGATATCTACATCAGCGGTTTGCGCGAATGGGGCTTGTACGACAAAGTGTGGCAAGCAGGCACTATCTTGTTGCCAGTTCGTTCGGTAGGAGTGATGGGCGATGAGCGGACTTACGAAAACACCGTCGCTTTGCGTGCCGTGACATCTGCAGATGCTATGACTGCCGATTGGGCACACCTTCCGTATGAATTTTTAGCGAAAGTGTCGAATGAAATTATCAATAAAGTAAAAGGGGTGAACCGCGTGGTGTACGACATTAGTTCGAAACCACCAGCAACCATCGAGTGGGAATAATATTCAGATTTTCAAAAATAGTTGTAATGAATTGATTCAGCATTGTTTGTACAGTTATTTGTATTGCAATAGACATCGAATCAATTTAAGCAAGTTTATTTTACTACTTTATCTCTTTTTTCTCGTATTTCTTTACTATCTGTTCGAGTAAAGCATCCTCACCGAGTGAATCGTATGAGCTTTTGAGGTTTTGGTGAAACATTTGAGCCACTCCTTGCCAGAAGATGGCTGGTAGTGCGCCTTTATACTCTTTCACAATGGCATAGCCCGTTTGTCCAGTCTCGCGGGCAAGCAGCTTGAGCAGTAGTTTACCTTGCGATGTCGACATTCTGCGAGCTTCGTATTCGAACGATGCCCACACCTCTTTCTCCATACGTTTGATTGCTTTTCGTCTTTCGCTACTGCCATGAATGGTCGTAAGCTCTTTGTCTAAACGTTCCTTCATCTCTCGTGCTTTTTTGGCAAAAGCAAAAACTTTTCTTAAACTTTGAATCGTTTTGTAGTTCTTTTTGACAAACTCTAGATCGGCAAATAGTTGGGCACGCTGCGCTCTCATCGAGTCTGATTTCTGAATGGCTTGCTTCAAATCTTTCGCTACTGTGTCTTGTGCCGGAGGGGGTGGTGGTGGCAACAATGCTTCTACAGCGGCTTTGGCGTGAGAAATTTCAACGGAATCAATCTTTTCGGTAGCGAAAAATTGTTCGGGCAGTGGTTTAACTTCCTCGAGTTTGGGTTGTTCTGCATTGGATTTTAGATTTGTAGAAACTGCCTTTTCACCTTTATTATCTGCTAATATAGGCATCGGCTCATCGAGTAGTTGTTCCAGATTGTCGAGCTGAAGCAAAATTTCGGGGGGAATGGTATCGGTAGAAGCAATTTGCTGCTTACTCTCCAGCATCATAAAGAGGAGCAGCAGTAAATGAAACAAAACAGAGGCAAAGATCGCCCAGAGTTTATTTTGATTTTGCTTAATCAAACTCATTATTCAAATCATCCTCAGTTTCAATTTTTCTTTATTCCTAAAAACTACGTTCAAAGGAGTATTCTTTAAGATGTTTTTTGTGTTGCAAGCACCATTTTCACTTTCAATTCAGCGCCAATCTGCATCACATCTACCAAATCCTGCACATTGAGTTTTGGAGAGAAACGCAGCACGATAGTAGCCGACTCTATATCTTTGATGTGAGCTTCGAGTTGTGACTTCAGTTGATCTAACTTGACCTCTTGTTGGTCGATGTAGTATTTTTTATCTTCCGACACGGTAACTGTAACTTGCTGTTTGTTCATCTTCTGTGCCGATTGAGCTTTAGGCAGCAAAATCTTAATCACATTCGGATTGCTCAACGTAGAGATAATAAGAAAGAAAAGTAGCAAAAAGAACATGATGTCGTTGAGCGACGTCGTGCTCACTTCGGGCTGAAAGTGTTTTTTGCGACTCAGCTTCATTCCTGCATCGATTTAATGAAAATCAACTCTTCCTCTTGCAGGCGTTGTGTGAATTTGTCGATGCGCATTTGCAATACGTGATAGCATGAGTAGGCAATTACACCAACGAAAAGACCTGTTCCGCTCGAAATCATTTTCTGATAAAGACCATCGGCAATACCACCAATACTCACATTGTCTGTCAGCGAAATATTATAGAAAATGGCAATTACTCCAGAGATAGTTCCGATAAAACCCAAAATAGGTGCCACACTAGCAATGATTCCGAGATACGACACATTGCGTTCCATTTTAGCGATTTCAACGTTGGCTGTGGTTTCCATCATCGCTTCCACATCGCGGATGGGTTTGCCATACATCAGAATTCCATTTTCGAAAATCACGCCCATTGCATTGTTGTTTCTGCAAATACGATTGGCTTCTGATGTGCGGTTTTGTTTCAACTCCAACGAGATGCGGTGTGCAAAATCTCGTTCTACTTTCGATGCTTTGTATATGCTCATGTATTTATCTACAAATATATAAATTGAAATCAGGGACAAAATCAGGATAGGAATCATAATGATACCACCTTTGCTTAACAAATCGAGAAGAGAGATTCCGGTAGCGTTGTTTTGTGCAACAGCCGGCAAAGCTTGAAGAAGAATCATATAGCGTTAATTATAAAGAGTTTCAGAATCAATCGAAAAGAATTTTTGTGGTGCAAATTTAAGCGGAATAGTGCTCAACTCCAATAGTGTTATACTAAATTGTCTTAATTTCTGAAAGATATAACGGTGGCAGGAGAATCTTTATTGCTGAAAACGAACGGAAACAAATTCGGCTGAGTGATTTTGTCGCTCAGCCGATTCTTTGTATATGCTGTTTTAATCTTCTAAATATCCGAATTTCCCGTTTTCTAAATCGTTGTACGCTTGTATCAACTCTTCGCGTGTATTCATTACAAATGGGCCATAAGGCGCAATAGGTTCATGAATTGGTTCGCCGCTTAGCAAAATGAATAATGTATCTTCAAGCGCTTCCACCGAGATGGTTTCGCCCACGTTTCGAAAGAGCACGAAGTGATCTCGCAAGGCGGTCTTTTCGTCGTTTACCACCAGGCTTCCTTTTAGAATCAACAATCCAGTGTTGAACTTCTCGGGCATGTTGAATGCATATTTCGTGCCCTTGGTGAGGTTGAATTTAATCAGATTGACCGGTGAAAAGGTAGAAGCAGCACCCGAAATTCCCTCAAGCTGACCAGCTATTACTTCAACAACGCCACCATTTTCGGGTAAAAGAATCTTTGGAATCTGCTCGTTTACAATCGGTTGGTACTTGGGTGGCGTCATCTTGTGCTTTGCAGGCAGGTTCACCCACAGTTGTACCATCTGAAACAATCCACCCGAAGCGCTAAACTCTTTTTCGTGATATTCTTTGTGCAAAACGCCGCTGCCTGCAGTCATCCACTGCACATCGCCTGCACCAATCACACCGCTATTGCCTGCACTGTCGTGGTGCGCCACTCTTCCTTGAATGGCGAGAGTGACAGTCTCAAATCCACGATGTGGATGCACACCCACTCCGCGAGGTGTTTTGCTCGGTGGGAAATAGAACTCTGCACCGTAGTCCATCAAAATGAATGGACTCATGCGTTGCATATCAATGGTGCCTTCGCCAGGGAAAAAGTTGTGCACCCTAAATCCATCGCCCACCATATGTGGAGAGGGCGGTGCTATGATTTGCTGTATCTGTTTGGGAGTTGCCATACGTGGTTTTTTATTTAAAGCATAACAATTGAAGTCGGATTTCGTTCGAAAATAAACTTTTAACTATAATAAAGGTTGAAACAATTTAAAATAACGATGAAACGGGAGACAGATGCCCGTTACTCTGTTTATTTAATCTACCTTTGCAGATTAATCAGGTGGCGACAAATCATGCTGATTTTTTCTAAACCTGCTAGACGAACAAAAACTGTATGGATAATTTGATTATAGCTTACACCTTAAAAGACAGTGGCTTTTTGGGTTATATCCCTGAGTGTGTGGCTATTTATACCGATAGTAGCGGTCAACTTTCGACTCGATTTATCAAAGTGACTTCTTCGAATAAAAACAACTACAAATCGCAAATTGATGAGGTGGACGAACAGCTTATGCAATGCTGTTTCAAACTCGAATCCGATGTGATTGTCTCGAAAATAAAGGATAAAGCTGCCACTTCGATGGAGGCTTTGCAAAAAAAATACTTTGGCAAGAGCAAATCCGATCCTGCCATTCAGCACGTCCGCGAATTCATCACCGATCTAGTGAATCGTCAGCAGAATCGGTTTTTCGACCTGATTGGCGACCGACGACTGTTTCTCCCGCAAGGTAAATTTCCATTTATGTGGAAACACCTGTTTGTAGAAATGGAGCTTCCCGAATTGAAATACCGATTTGTTTATACCGATCAAGGATTGCAGTATTCGCTCACTATGCTGATTGATAATCAATTGGCAGACTTGAAAGGCTCTGAGTTGGTCTCTCTGAAACGCGCCCGCATTCTACGCGGCAACCATATTTTCGAATTCGACGGTGATGTTGAGGGTGCTAAATTGGTGCCTTTCTTCGGACGTGATTCAATACAGATTCCAATTTCGCACACGGAAGAGTACCTTCAGAAATTTGTGCTTCCAATTATTTCCAAAACCCAAATTGAGGCCGAAGGATTTACCATTCAGACCATTGACGATTTACCGAACGTGGTGCTGAAAATCTCGGAAGTGAAGAAAGCGGAACAATTGGATGTTTTTGATGGAAAAAAAGTAGTTGAATCGGTGCAAAATGATTTGCAGTTTGAGCTGTTGTTCGAATACGAAGATTTCCGTTTTCGTGCTGGCAAACCTGCGCCAAAAGTGAAAATGGTGCTCAACGAAGGCATTCTGTCGTTTACCAAAGTGCGACGCGATTTGGAGTTTGAAGGTTTGTTGGTGAAATCGCTGCTCAACCTAGGCATCAACCTCGATGGACGAGCTGAACGCCAGCCTTACCGAGATGCACTCGATTGGATTAACAGTCACTACGACCAAATCCAAGCCCTAGGCATTGAGGTCAGATACGAGAAACAAGATCAGACGAAACGCAAGATATTTGTTGGAAATTGCGCTATTTCGTTGGAACTGAACGAAGGCAACGACTGGTTTGATGTGCGTGGAAATGCCGTTTTTGGAGAATTTGTGATTCCAATATTGGTGGTGCTGAGCCACATCCGACACAATAAATCGGAGATTCGCCTGCCAAATGGCGAATATGCACTCATTCCACAAGCGTGGTTCGATGAGTATCAGACGTTTACCGACTATTGCCGATTCGACGACAAAACAGTCACCGTGGCGAAACATCCTTGTGGGATTGCTGACCGACTGAGTCGCAACAACAGTGCCAAGCTGACGCTAAATGATAAACTACGAAAATTCATTGACATAGATCATATTTCTGATTACGATTTGCCGAAACAGTTCAAAGGTGAGCTGCGGAATTACCAATTGGCTGGTTACAATTGGTTGCGATTGCTCGACGAATTGGGCTTTGGCGGTTGCTTGGCAGACGATATGGGTTTGGGTAAAACGATACAAACGCTTTGTCTGTTGCAATGGATGAAGGAGCACGACAGAGGCAAAAGTCTGCTAGTGGTGCCAACGAGTTTGGTCTACAACTGGCAAATCGAAGCCGCACGCTTCTGCCCCGAAATGAAAATATCGGTACACACTGGCAAAAATCGCTCCGTGGAGACGAAAGAGTTTCGCGATGCCGATTTAGTGATAACGACTTATGCCGTGTTGCGCCGCGACATCGAGCAATTGCGCGTTTTGCCGTTCCACTATTTGATATTAGACGAAGCTCAAGCTATAAAGAATCCGCAATCGGCAGTTAATCAGGCGTGTTTGCAGTTGAAAGCAAATCGTTTTCTGACGTTGACAGGTACTCCGGTGGAGAATTCACTCACAGACCTTTGGTCGCAAATACACCTCACGAACCGCAACATGCTGGGCGATGTGAATCGCTTTATGCGAGCTTGCAAACATCCGCTGAAAGTGGACTATTTCCGCCAATTAATTCGACCGTTTGTGATGCGTCGCCTCAAAAGTGCGGTGTTGACAGACCTGCCAGAGAAGTCAATTTTTGTGCAATATTGCGATATGGCACCTGCACAAGCCGATTTCTATTATCAAATACGCAATTCGTTCCGCGATCGTTTCTTAGACAAAGCGAAAGAGGAATCCAATACATTCCAATTGCTCGAAGGGTTGCTGAGAATGCGCCAAAGTGCCAACCATCCGGTGATGGTGGACGAGAATTACACCGAGAGTTCAGGTAAATTCGATATGGTACGTCACAAGTTGGACGAAATCATCCGTGAAGGAAACAAAGTGTTGGTTTTCAGTTCGTTTGTCGAGCATCTGAAGCTTTACAAAAAATACCTCGACGAGCGAAATATCAGCTATTGTTACCTTGATGGTAGCACAAAAGAACGCGAAAAACAGGTGGATTTGTTTCAAAACTCCGACAATCATCAGGTGTTTCTGCTTTCGTTGAAAGCTGGTGGCACGGGTCTGAACCTAACTCGTGCAGGATATGTGTTCTTGCTCGATCCGTGGTGGAATCCGGCAGCCGAAGCGCAAGCTTTCGACCGCGCGCACCGCATTGGTCAGAAAAACAAAGTGTTTGTCTATAAATTCATCAGCCGAAACTCGATAGAAGAGAAAATCGTGAAATTGCAAGAGGAGAAAATAGAGTTGTTTAACTCCATCATCGAAGCAGAACAGGATATTTCGAAACAATTCAACCGCGAAGAGTTGTTGGG
>JBAXGL010000024.1:0-17800 GCA_037139375.1 Bacteroidales bacterium
CGCATCTGGAATATCGATAAGCTAAACAAGGAAAAAGCTATTGCGACTGATGCGTCAAGGTTAATCATCAAAGAAGCTAACAAGCAACTTCCAATAACAATCCCTTCGGTGATGGATAAAAACATGGCACCACCGAGCGGCGATAAACATGATTATTGGAGTATGGGTCGATATTGGTGGCCTGATCCTAACAAAAAAGATGGACTTCCTTACATCCGAAAAGATGGGCTTGTAAACAAAGAGATTGACAAGTTAGACAGGATTCCACTTAGCAATTTAGCAAAAAGTGTGATTGCTCTATCGTTAGCCTACCATTTAACCTCTGAAGAGAAATATGCTTCAAAAGCAATATCAAATTTGAAGCTTTGGTTTGTCAACAAAGAGACAAAAATGAATCCGAATATGAACTATGGCCAAACAATTCCAGGGCGCAAAGAAGGACAAGGACGTGGTGAGGGGATCATAGACACCTATTCTTTTATCGAAATGCTAGATGGGATAGAGCTATTGGAAGCTTCTCCAAGATTTAAGGAAAATGATAAGTTGGCTATCAAAAAATGGTTCTCTGATTATCTGGACTGGCTTCTTACATCGTCAGTCGCTAAAGAAGAATTTGACTCCAAAAATAACCATGGAACAGCTTATGATGTGCAAGTTACGCGCTACGCATTATTCGTTGGCAAAACAGACATTGCGAAACGATTTATCAATGAGTTTCCAAATCGCCGAATATTTACCCAAATAGAACCAGATGGCACTCAACCATTAGAATTAGCTAGAACTACGGCAATGGGATATTCTTTATTTAATCTTACACACATTTTAGACATGTGCAAAATTGCAAAAACTGAAAACATTGACCTGTTTCATCTTAAATCCGCTGATGGTAGAAGTATTCTAAAAGCAATAGAATATTTGGCTCAATTTTTGGGGAAACCTAAATCAGCTTTTCCGTATAAGCAAATAAAAGAGTGGGACAAAGCGCAAGAAAATTTATATTGGGTTTTGTATCGGGCAGACTCATTTTCTGGAAACAACTATTACACAACACTTATTAATAAAAGTCAGGTTACTGCCGAAAAAGATCTACATCTAATCCTATATTGAATTTAGATTGAATATTTGGCATTATAAACTAAACAATTAACTTAACCAAGTTGCGTATTTCTTTTTAAAATAAATGAAAAACATACTACTCTGCTTCATGCTTTTGGCTCATACTTTAACGGCATGCGCAAGTCAAATTTTAGTATCAACGGCTTCCCAAATTAACAGTGGTAACTGGAAATCTGGTGATACCATTGTGATGAAAAATGGAACATGGGTAGATCAACTAATAACACTAAAGGCAATAGGTACAGCAAGCCAGCCGATTGTATTAATGGCTCAAACACCAGGGTTGGTCATTCTAACAGGATCGTCTCACTTAGGATTCTCAGGAAATTATATCGAAATCTCAGGGTTACTGTTTAAAAATGGAACACAAAGCAGTTCTGAAATAATTGGATTCAGAACCTCAACTGTAGATTTTGCTAACAATTGCCGCTTAACCAATTGCACTATCGTAGATTGCAATCCTGCCGACAGTACAATTGACACAAAATGGGTATCACTTTATGGCGCAAAAAACAAAGTAGATCATTGCAGTTTTCAGAATAAAAGCAATATGGGAACTCTTATGGTTGCTTGGCTGCAAACAGGCATTATTCCAAATCATGTTATCGATCAGAATTATTTCGGATATCGTAATTCAAACCTAGATGCGGCAGGAGCAGAACTTAACGGTCA
Source organism: Bacteroidales bacterium (assembly GCA_037139375.1). Lineage (GTDB taxonomy): Bacteria > Bacteroidota > Bacteroidia > Bacteroidales > UBA7332 > CAXXIC01. The sequence goes on from JBAXGL010000024.1 coordinate 1,789, forward strand.
GGAGATTATGCGATTGGGAGACAGCTCCACCTCTATGCTCACAGCGGGAATTCAGGTTACAAACAATTTTTTTGAGCATTGCAATGGAGAAATTGAAATAGTTTCAAACAAATCATGTGGAAACTATTTTTCAAATAACGTTTTCTTTGAATGCCACGGCATGTTGACACTACGCCACGGAAACGGCAGCACCGTGGATGGCAACTATTTCTTTGGGAACAAACTTTCAGATGCAGGTGGAGTGAGGATTATTGGTGAAAATCACAAGGTATATAACAATTATTTTGAGAAATTGGGAGGCACTGGTTTTCGTTCAGCAATTTGCATTGTGCGTGGTAAACTAAATTCACTGGCAAACGAATATTTTCAAGTAAAAAATGCATTAATTGCCTTCAACACGATGGTAGATTGCAGCAATGCTTTTACAATTAACTATAATAGTAGTTCTACTTATACCATGCCACCCATCGGAACAGTGATCACCAACAACAACATCTATAACACATCAAATTCCAACACAAATATCAATATTAGCCAAACCGACACAGCTATGCATATTATGTGGAAAAACAATATGATGAATCAAGGTAAATATACCAATTTTTCTTATTCTGCATCAGAAATAATAACAGGTAAAGATCCTAAAATGAGTTTAGCAGGAACAGCCATGAATATGTACGAGCCGTCCATTGGTTCTGCACTAGCAGATTACTCAACGTCTGATTATCCAGATATTTTAGTAGATATAAGGGGGCGTGATAGGGCAAGTTCAGCTAAAATACCTGGAGCAAGTCAAATTTCAGGCAGCACATCTCGCACTATGCCTTCAAGAAAGTCTGTTGGAGCATCCTTCTTTTCCAATCTTGATACAGAAATCAGACCCATTGGAACTTGCCCAAGAATTAGTGCATTTATAAACAATAAATTATTGACAATAAGGACTTCAACTGATGGAAACTTATGTATTTATGCTATTTCAGGAGAATCCGTTTTTCAGAAAGCAATAACGGAAGGCTCTGTCACAACTAAACTATACAGTAAAGGGATTTATATTTTAAGATTTACAACCAAAATAGGGTGGTTATATTGTCAAAAATTAGTGGTAAACTAATATTTCAATGGAAAAACTATAACCAAAATTCGACTTTATTGAGATTTGATTTTGTGAAAAGTTATTTGTTCCGCTATGTTTGGCAAAGCAGTTTGAATTCTATAAATTTGCGATAATTAAATCTACCAATTGATTAATTAACAAAGCGAATCAAATGAACACACGAACGATTACATTGATTGTTGCATTACTAATTCTTTTACCATCCATAAAAACATATGGAACTGGTCACCCGAACCTATTCTTAACACCTCAAGGCGTTAATAAAATCAAATCCAACATGGGGCAACTACCCTCATTTGATAATGCTGTAGCTGAACTGAAATCGATTGCCGATGCGGCGTTAAAATCCGAAATTATTGTGCCAATACCAAAAGATGGTGGAGGTGGCTACTCACACGAAAAGCACAAAAGCAACTATTATGAAATGAACGCAGCTGGTACACTTTATCAAATTTCAGGTGAAGCTAAATATGCCCAATTTGTAAGAAATATGTTGATGAAATATGCGGACATCTACTCCACCCTACCACTTCATCCAGCCGCAAAATCAGAATCTGCAGGCAAATTATTCTGGCAAACACTAAACGATGCTGTTTGGTTGGTTCATACTGCTAATGCTTACGACTGTGTTTACAATTATATTTCTCAAAAAGACAAAAATTATATTGAGAAGCAGCTTTTCCATCCTATGGCGGATTTTCTATCTGATGGAAATCCAAAAAACTATGCGACTTTCAATCGAATGCACAATCACGGAACATGGGCTGAAGCTGCTGTGGGAATGATTGGTTACGTGATGCACGACAAGAACCTAGTTGACAAAGCCTTATACGGATCAAGCAAAGATGGGAAAACTGGATTTATCAAACAATTAGATGTCCTGTTCTCTCCTGATGGATATTTTACTGAAGGCCCTTATTATCAACGCTATGCCATTTGGCCTTTTATGACATTTGCACAAGCTATTGAGAATAATCAACCCGAACTTCATATTTTTAAATACAGAGATGGAATTCTCTTAAAAGCTGTCAATTCTCTGATACAAAGTTCCTACGATGGAGAAATATTCTTCTTAAATGATGCTTTACCTAAAACTTTTCAATCTCAAGAACTTGTGTATGCAATAGACATTGCTTACCTTAATAATCCGACGAATAAACAATTGCTTGATATAGCTCGTCAACAAGAATCATACATTGTTTCAGATGCTGGTCTTGAGACTGCTAAAGCGGTAAAAAATATGCAAAATCAACCCTTTGTTTACCAGCCTTTACTACTACGTGATGGAGAAAAGGGGGACGAAGGCGGTATTTCAATTTTTAGAACTGGCGAAACTTGCATGACCTTAAAAGCCACTTCACACGGTTTGTCACACGGTCATTACGACAAACTATCGATTGCATTATACGATAATGGAAATTCTATCTTAGCAGATTATGGTGCAGTTCGATTTTTAAATATTGAGCCCAAAAATGGGGGTGGCTACACAAAAGAAAATTACACCTGGGGTTCACAAACCATTGCGCACAACACTGTCACAATTGACGAAGAGAGTAATTTTAATGCTAACATAAAAGAATCATCTAAATTTCATTCAGAAATCAACTATTTCGATGTAAATAAAAATGACATTCAGGTGGTTTCAGCAAAAGAAAACAATGCATACCACGGTTCTGAAATGCGACGAACTTCAGCACTCGTCAAAGCAAAGTCGTTTGAATATCCTATCGTTATTGACATTTTCAATGTAGCATCTGATTCTATCCATACGCTTGATTTACCATTTTACTACAAGGGGCATTTAATTAGTACTAGTTTCGATCTTCATAGAAACACCAGTATGATTAAAGCTCTCGGCACAAAAAATGGATATCAACATCTTTGGCTCGAAGCTTCATCTAAAACAGAGCAACCAAATAGCTGTTTCACTTGGTTGAATGCAAATCGTTTCTATAGTATAACCACCCTAACGGACAAAAACTCTGAACTATTATTGACCCGCGTAGGTGCAGGAGACCCTGACTTCAATTTAAGAAACGAAACCTGCTTTATGATTCGACAAACCAAACAAACAAATCACACTTTTGTATCAATTATTGAGCCTCATGGACTCTATGATTTAACCAGAGAAGTGACATCTAGATACGAATCGAATGTGGTTAATTTGGAATTAATACAAGATGATAAAAACTTCTCAGTTGTAAAAATAACAGCTAAAGATGGAGATTCTTATATCTTTATTACAGTGAATTCTAATTTTAGTGACTCACTGAAACGAACTATCATGCTAAATGGAAAAAATATTTCATTTACAGGTAATTATTATTTTTCAGAAATACAAACTAAAAAACTATGACAACACAAAGCGAGAATTTCTTATTCGGAACAGAACTTCCAACAATTGAGGTAGATGGTGGATTAACACGTAAATTGATGGGTTACGACGGTCAGCTTATGCTGCTCGAAATAAAATTTAAAGCTGGGAGTATTGGTTATCAACACAAACATATCCATTCACAGGCTTCGTATGTGGTTAGTGGTGTGTTTGAAGTAACCATAAATGGCGTCACTAAAATTCTTCGTACAGGTGATGGATTTTATGTCAATCCGGATGTTCTTCATGGTGCAACTTGCCTCGAAGATGGTATTTTAATCGACACTTTCAGTCCTATGCGTCAGGATTTCTTATTGAAATAATATGAAAATCAAAGGATTACGCTGGTGGATTATCGGACTAATAATGCTGATTACCATTATCAATTATCTCGACCGTGGCACACTCAACTATATGTGGGTGGCTAATATTGAATACAAACTGGTTGACAAAATTGAAAGTTCCAGAAGTGAAAATCAGGCTGAATTTTTGAAAAATGAAAATTCATATCGTTTAGTTAGCAAAAAAGGAGAAACATTGGTTCAAAAAACAGCTTATGTTTCGTTCAAAGATGGAGGTAAAATCGTTGTGAATCGTCAGGGAATTGCCTATGATTTAGGAATTGTTGATTCTAAAGCCTCCCCTGACGTTGCTTCAAAACAAGCCAAAGATTTATTGGGACAAATCACTATTTTCTTTATGATTGCATATGGTTTCAGTCAGCTTTTTTCTGGAAAATTATACGACAAAATAGGCACCCGACTCGGCTTTCTGGCTTCAGTTCTGATTTGGGGAACGGCTGATGCATTGACGTCTTTAGCACAGGGAAAGGTTACACTGACAGGTTTCAGAATGATGCTCGGTTTAGGTGAAGCAGGTCCGTGGCCTGGTGCTACAAAAAGTAATGCAGAATGGTTTCCTCAAAACGAACGTGCTTTTGCTCAGGGACTTTTTGGTGCTGCAGCATCTATCGGCTCTATTTTAGCTCCGGTAGTCATTTTGATGTTGTACATTTCTCTTGGTTGGAAAACTACGTTTATTGTAGTAGGCTGTTTAGGTTTGTCGTGGCTGATTCCGTGGCTGATAATCAACAAAAAAGGACCAAAAGAGCATAAATGGATTACTGACGAAGAACGTCAATATATTCTGAACGGTCAACCTGAAGCAAAAATAACCAATGAACGTGCCAAAAGTTGGGGTGAATTGCTTTCGAACAGAAAAAACTATTCAGTGATTCTAGGACGGTTCTTTTTAGATCCAATCTGGTGGATGTTTGTGACTTTTTTGCCGATGTATCTGGTAGAAGAATTTAAACTCAATATTAAAGAATTGGCTTTCTCTGCCTGGATTCCTTATGTTGGTGCAATGATTGGAAGCCTGCTTGGCGGATGGTTTTCTGGTTATTTAATTCGTAAAGGTGCCACGGTGGATAAAGCCCGCAAAACGGCCATGGTTGTCGGCGGACTCATTATGATTCCCGCAATTATTACTTCTGTAATGGCTTCCAATGCTGTTTTGGCTGTTATTCTAATGGCATTTGTATTGGGTGGTTTTCAGTTTACTATTGTGAATATACAAACTCTTCCAAGCGATTTACATTGCGGCAAATCAGTTGGTTCACTGGCTGGACTTGGAGGTGCTTCAGCAGTTTTGGGCACGATTCTTGCCATTTTGTTTGCTGGAAAAATTGAAAGTTGGCCATTACTTTTCGGTTTGCTTGCGACTTTGGTACCACTATCACTTATTTCTATATTCCTCACTGCCGGAAAAATTGAACAAATAAAATAATACAAATTCTTCATAAATTTAAATGACATGAAACTAAATGGGAAAGTAGCGATTGTTACTGGCGGTGCACGCGATTTGGGACGTGCAATTTCTATCAAATTAGCATCTGAAGGTGCAAAAGTAGTTATCAATTATTTCGATAATCTTGTTGATGCCGAAGAAACACTGAAGCTTGTTCAGGAATTGGGATCCGAGGGAATAATTGTGCAGGGAGATATGACTAAAGAAACAGATGTAAAACGATTGTTTGAAGAAACACTAAAAGCTTTTGGGCCTGAAATTCATGTTTTAGCCAATGTGGTTGGCGGTCTTGTTGGGAGGAAATTAATCACAGAACAAGACGAAAATTGGTATAACTTCTTGATGGACGTAAATATGAAAAGTTGCTGGCTTTGTACTCGGGAAGCAGTGCCATACATGCCTGCCGGGTCTGCAATCGTAAACTTCTCTTCTTTGGCTGCACGTGATGGTGGCGGACCTGGAGCTTCTTTATATGCTACAGCCAAAGGTGCGGTGATGACATTCACCCGCTCTATGGCCAAAGAACTTGGACCACAAGGCATCCGTGTGAACGCATTAGCTCCTGGGACTATAGCCACTTCCTTTCACGATCGATTTAACACACCTGAAAACCGCGAACGGATGAAAGGAGTTTATCCTCTGCGTCGAGAAGGCGATACAGGCGATATTGCCGATTTAGTATTATTTCTTGCTTGTTCAGATTCAGATTATCTTACTGGAACAAATATAGACATAAATGGAGGAATGAACTTTTCGTAATTCAAACCACGTAAAAAATAAAAAAGGCTGTTTCCTAAATAGAAAACAGCCTTTTTATTAAATAAGTATTATTACTCAGCTACCACTTCGAAAGGAATCTCTACAGATACCTCTTTGTGAAGTTTCAAGATAGCTTTGAAAGAACCAAGTTCTTTAGCAGCATCTTTGATAACAATAGTTTTACGGTCGATTTCGAAACCTAATTTCGCTAAAGCTTCTGCCACTTGGATGTTTGATACAGAACCAAACACTTTACCAGTTGAACTTGCTTTGGTACCGATTGTCAACGAAACGCCTTCCAATTTAGCTGCTAATTCTTGCACATCTGCTTTGATTTTAGCTAATTTGTGAGCACGTTGTCTAAGGTTTTCTTCCAATACTTTAACAGCTGATACAGAAGCAATCACTGCTTTGCCTTGAGGAATAAGGAAATTTCTTCCATATCCATCTTTCACAGCTACGATATCATCTTTGTAACCCAAATTGATTACATCTTCTTTCAATATTACTTTCATTGTTGTTTCCTCCTTCTGTTAAATTATTTCATCATATCTGTAACAAATGGAAGCAACGCCAAGTGACGTGCTCTCTTCACGGCTTGAGCTACTCTACGTTGGAATTTCAAAGAAGTTCCAGTGATACGACGTGGTAAAATTTTACCTTGCTCGTTCAAAAATTTCTTCAAAAACTCTGGGTCTTTGTAGTCGATATAGCGGATACCGCTCTTTTTGAAACGACAATATTTTTTTCTGTTTACATCTACAGATGGGGGAGTCAAATATCTGATCTCTGAATTTGGTTGTGCCATAGTTTCTTTCCTCCTTAGTTAACGCTTTTCGCTGATTTAACACTCTTTCTTTTCGCTGCATATTCAGTAGCGAATTTATCCATGCTGAAAGTCAGGAAGCGGATAACGCGCTCGTCACGACGATACTGGAGCTCAAGCTTCGCAACAACTGTTGGAGCAGCTTTGAACTGGATCAATTGGTAAAATCCGGTAGATTTTTTTTGAATTGGATAGGCTAGTTTTTTCAAGCCCCAATTCTCTTCATTCACAATCTCTGCGCCTTCTGCAGCGAGGATGTCCTTGAATTTTTCTACCGCTTCCTTCATCTGTACATCAGACAAAACGGGAGTCAAAATGAAAACGGTTTCGTAATTGTTCATACTAGTTAATAATTTGATTTAATAAATTGAGGTGCAAAAGTAGTGATAATTTTCGAAAACACAACCCTTTACGTCTAAAAGAAGATGATCTTTAGCAGAAAAAACAAATAAAACGATCTTAATTCGCTAAACACGAAGCGATAGCATCGCGACTGCGGCTCGACAAATCGATAATTGCCTCTACGCCCTCCTTCGACGATTCAATAGGTGGATGAATGGTCAATCGCAATCGTCGAGGATGCAATGTGATTGTTCCAATAGGTAGAATATCGAAAGGCCCCTCGATGGTCATAGGCACAACGGGCAGTTTCAAATCGACTGCCATCTGAAATGCTCCTTTTTTAAATTTTCCGAGTTTACCAGTTTTGGTACGACTTCCTTCGGGGAACACAACGACGGAAAGTCCTCCGGCAAGCTGTTTTTCAGCATTTTCCAGGCTTTCTTTGATTGACGTTATACTCGTTCTATCAATAAAAATATGACCCGCAACAGCACAAGCCCTACCCACAAATGGAACTTTGCGCATCTCCTGCTTCATAATCCAACGAAAATTATGGTTTAAAAACCCGTATATCAAGAAAATATCGAACGCTCCCTGATGATTTGCAACAAAAATATAAGATTGCCCCTTTTTCAGATTCTCACGCCCCACCACATCTACCGGACACAATGCGCTATAGCATACAAACTTCGACCAAACTTTGGCCGGGTAATATCCCCAGAATCTGCTATTAAGTAGAAATGAGCCGATGGTAGTAGTACCCGAAGCAAGTATAGTTGAAATCAAAAAGAGCGGCATAAAAATGAGCCACTGGTAGAAAAAAATTAAGATGCGCAGCATATTTGCTTAAAAACTAAGGTTAGTGGTGCAAAAATACAATGTTTATTGATAACATATCTGAATAAACAAAAAAACCGTCCTCTCAAGAAGACGGTTTTTCAATTTCTATCGAACTATTCGATTACGACTGCTCAACGTCAGGAGCAATCAATTTGTATCCTTTACCGTGTATATTGATGATTTCAATTTCTGGATCATCTTTCAGATGTTTACGCAATTTGGTGATATAAACGTCCATACTACGAGCATTGAAGTAGTTGTCGTCCACCCAGATCGCTTTCAGCGCGAAATTACGTTCCAATATTTCGTTGGCATGCGCACACAATAAACTCAACAAATCAGACTCTTTTGTTGTCAATTTGGTAGATTTAGAGCCGATTGAAAGGATTTGTTTTTGTGTGTCGAATGAGAATTTACCGATTTTATACGATTGTACATCTTTACCTTTTTTGCCTTTAATTCTTCGAAGAATTGCTTCGATACGTAGAATCAACTCTTCCATCGAAAAAGGTTTAGTAATGTAGTCGTCAGCTCCTAGTTTGAATCCTTCGAGAATATCTTCTTTCAATGTCTTGGCAGTCAAGAAAATAATTGGTGTATCACTGTTGGTTGCACGAATTTCTTGAGCCAAAGTAAATCCATCTTTTTTAGGCATCATCACGTCGAATACGCATATATCGAAGTTTCCTTTCATAAATGCTTTGTAACCAGCTTCGCCATCAGGGCACAATTCAGCTGCAAATCCTTTAGCTTGCAGATACTCTCTCAGCAACATACCGAGATTTTCGTCGTCTTCGCAAAGAAGAACATTCAATTTTTCTTCCATAATACTTTAGTTTTTAGTTATTTGAAGTGTAATAATAAATTTTGTTCCAATATTGGGTTCACTTTCTGCACTTATCGTGCCATTGTGGTCTTCAATAATTTTCTTTACATAAGCCAATCCAAGACCAAATCCTTTCACATCATGAACATTGCCTGTATGTACGCGATAGAATCGTTCAAATATTTTTTTCAAATTCTCTTTTCGAATACCTATTCCGTTATCCATTACCGAAATATTGAGTTTGTTTGTTTCATTCCAAGTAGCAACATTCAGCAACAAAGGTTCATTCTGTTTGGCATATTTTACCGCATTATCGAGCAGATTGAATATTACGTTAGTGATATGCATCTCGTCCACCATCACATAAGCATTGTCTGCTGACAAATTCGATTCTATAGACCCACCATATCTCTCCACTTTGAGCTTGAATTTGTCACAAACATCAGCAATCAACTCATTCATATCCAACTCTTTGAACTTGAGAACAGCCTTTTGTTGATCAAAGAGCGACATTTGCAAAACTTTCTCAACCTGAAAACTCAACCGTTTTGTTTCGTCTGTTATCACTCCCGAGATATGCTTAAACATGGTCGGGTTCTTCGCCACAGCTTCATCTTTCAACATCTGAGCAGCTAACGATATAGTCGACAGCGGTGTTTTAAACTCATGAGTCATGTTGTTGATAAAGTCATTGCGCATTTCCGAAAGCTTCTTTTGTCTATAAATAATATAGGTTGTAAAACCAAACGTAATCAACAATATAAATGTAAATATGAAAGAAGGAATCAAAAACCTCACCGAATTGTAAATATAACTCTGTTTTGTAGGGAAATGAACCTTCAGTAAATTCAACATCAACGGAGTATCGTTTGGAAATAAGATTTGAGTGTAGACATCGTCTTCCATTCCAAACTCATCTTCCGAACTTTGATAAATGATTCGCTTATTTTTATCAACAATCTCATATTCAAAGAACAAATTCAAGCCATTATTTTGCAACTCTGACTTAAGCAAATCATTCAATCCTTTGGCATCAAGTCGCTCACTAAGAGGACGTGTACCCGATTGATAAAGTATATTCAGAATCACTTCGTCGAGCAAAGATTTTTCGTACAAATAACGACCTTTCAACACATCCTGAAACTCTCGTGAAGTACGCAAAAGATTATTTACCCCATGCCCTGACGAAATATATACTTTGGGCGTAACAATATTTTTATTCAGACTATCAGTTATGAGCTGAATTTTTTGATTTTGTTTATCAAACGGATAGCTGCTTTTTTGTAAATCAAGATACTTCTCACTTAATTTTTCAAAATTGTATTTATGAACAAGTTCTGCGGTCTCTACCACATCTTCTTCGAGGTATCTGCGGGTTTCTTCATTTTCTAATGTTTTGGAAACCTGATACAGACTACGAGTGACAGCTTCATTAAACTGCTCGTTCCTCATTTTCACCATTACATTGATATAGTCAATCTGAAGACCAAGCAAGGTGACGAAAGTAAGCACCATAACTAGTATCAGCAACCAAATAGTCGATTTTTTCATTCTTATTAATAGAAGGTGGTAGAATCGATGAATTAAATGATTCTATATCACCTCATCACTATTAAAACAACCCAAAGGTTAATTTGTTTGTATTTTTTTGCATTTTTTTCAAGCATCCAGTTTAACTTAAGACTGCAAATTTAACTATTTACTTGTTAATTGCAAATTTTTAGGATATTTTTTTTCAAACAGTAAACATTTCATTTGCTGCATATTATTGACGAATTTAACATTTCATACTTATAACGCAGAAATTCAAAGAATCTGCAACCTAAATAACTGATTTATATAACATTTTTGATTTTTTAGGTATTGGCCATAATCAGCAAGTACTGGTCAGTTAGAAAATAATCGCTGAAAAGACTGTAGAAAAGGAGGTTATTCGACAAAAAGGAGCTGCGACATGATGCTATCTGACACAAAAAGACCCTCGGAGGAAATAGTGAATTTATTGTCTACTTGTAAAAGCAAACCTTTATGGAGAAAATGGCTGGCTTCTTGGAGAAAAAATTTCTTCAATTCGTTGCCAAAACGTCTTTCAAGTTCTGACAGGTCAAGTCCCCACATAGTTCGCAAAGTTACAATCACAAAATCGTTGTATCGAGTATGAAGGGTACTCTCTTCTATTTCGGGATAAAAAACACCTGCCTTTGCCTGATCAAGATAGATTTTGATGTTTGAAGGGTTCCAGAACCGATTCACACCATCAAATGAGTGCGCCGCGGTTCCAATCCCCAAATAAGGAAATCCTTTCCAGTAAGATGAATTATGTCGCGAAAAAAATCCATCGAGCGCAAAATTGGAGATTTCGTAATGCAAGAAACCTTTTTCAAGAAGCTTTTCGCGCAAATATTGAAACATTTCCACACTCAAATCTTCGTCGGCCTCTTTCACTTCGCCTTTTTTGAGTTTTCGATAGAGATCGGTTCCTTTTTCATAAATCAAATGATATGCTGAAATATGTTGCACAGGCAAAGATATTGCTATATCAACATTCTTTCGCCAAGCTATAATCGTTTGATTTGGCAATCCATACATCAGGTCGATGCTAATATTGGAGAGATTGTGTTTTCGACACAAATCTATCACTTCTACTGCCTGAACTGAAGAGTGGCGTCTATTCAAACTTTTCAAATCATCATCGTCGAAACTCTGAACGCCCATACTCACTCGATTAAAAGGCAGCGCGACCAATCCTTTCACATACGCTTCGGTCATATCATCGGGATTTGCCTCAATCGTAATTTCAGCATTTTCATCTATCGAATAATTCGATTGAATCACTCTGAAAATACGCTCAAACTGCTCAATTGATAATTGCGAAGGTGTGCCACCTCCAAAATAAATGGTCTGAATCGTTTCGTTTGGCAATTCTGATTTGCGCACTTCTAATTCGCGGCTAATAGCAGCCACATAACGACTCGCTGTGGAGTCGTCGGTCGAAGAAAAGAAGTCGCAATAGCTGCACCGCGTCTTACAAAAGGGAATATGTATATAAATGCCTGCCAAAATTATTGTGATTTGATGACACAAAAATAAAGTAATTAATCGGATTTAAGCCAATGACTGAATGTACTTATATCCACATTATCTGGCGATTATTACTCAGTATAAAAATCTGCCCAAAAATTATGTTTTCTAACAGCCCTCAAATGATTGGATATGAATGGAATTTATCTTAATTTGCGCTTATCTATTTTCCTTATTCATTAACCATCTAAATCAGATTGAACCATGAAAGTTTATCAATCGCATGAAATCAAGAACATCTCCCTACTGGGAAGTTCTGGATCGGGGAAAACCACGCTCGCTGAGTCAATGCTCTACGAGGGTGGATACATCAAACGCCGTGGAAACGTGGATTCCAAAAACACCGTTTGTGATTATTTCCCCGTAGAGCAAGAATACGGATACAGCGTCTTTCCGACCGTTTTCCACGTCGAATGGAATGGAAAGAAACTTAATTTTATTGACTGCCCCGGCTCCGACGATTTCGTGGGTGGTGTGTACACAGCATTAAACGTGACCGACACTGCCTTAATGGTGGTGAACACCCAGTATGGTGTAGAAGTAGGCACGCAAAACCAATTCCGTATCACGGAAAAACTCAACAAACCGCTGATCTTCGTTACCAATCAATTGGACGCAGAAAAGGCAGACTTCGACAGCACTGTCGAACAATTGAAAGAGAGCTATGGCGCTAAGGTGGTTCTCATACAGTACCCAGTCGTTTGCGGACCAACATTCAACTCCGTAATCGATGTTTTGAAAATGAAAATGTTTAAATGGAAACCAGAAGGAGGAGTGCCCGATGTACTCGAAATTCCAGATTCTGAAAAAGACAAAGCAGAAGAGCTACATCAAAAACTGGTGGAAGCAGCTGCCGAAAACGACGAATCGTTGATGGAGAAGTTTTTCGACCAAGGAACTCTCACCGAAGACGAAATGCGTGAAGGAATTCACAAAGGACTTTTGACTCGAGGCATGTTTCCTGTATTCTGCGTAGATGGTGGTCGCGATATGTGCGTGCGCCGCTTGATGGAGTTCTTAGGTAATGTTTGTCCGTTTGTGAGCGAAATGCCTCATGTCACCACCTCCGAAGGCGAAGATATTTCGCCAGAGGTGAACGGGCCAAGCAGCGTTTATATCTTCAAAACATCTATAGAGCCACATATTGGTGAGGTCACCTATTTCAAAGTGATGTCGGGTAAGCTTCACGAAGGTGTGGATGTAATCAACATCAATCGTGGAACCAAAGAACGAATTGCACAGGTTTTCTGTTCAGCCGGGCAAATCCGCAACAAAGTAGAAGAAGTCGTTGCAGGAGATATTGGTGTGACGTTAAAATTGAAGGACACCCGCACAGGAAATACTTTGAATGCTAAAGGCTGCGAATACCAATTCAATTTCATCAAATATCCTGAACCCAAATATCGCCGTGCTATAAAACCAGTCAACGAGGCCGACGCTGAAAAACTCAGCGAATTGCTGACCCGAATGCACGAAGAAGATCCAACTTGGGTGATTGAACATTCGAAGGAACTGAAACAAATTATCGTTTATGGGCAGGGTGAATTCCACCTCAAAACCTTGAAATGGCGCTTAGAGCACAACGATAAAATGTTTATCGAATATTCTGAACCCAAAATCCCTTACCGAGAAACAATCACCAAAACGGCTCGTGCCGACTACCGTCATAAAAAACAATCGGGTGGTGCCGGACAGTTTGGCGAGGTGCATCTAATAGTAGAGCCCTACATAGAGGGTGCTCCTATTCAGGAGTCGTATAAATTCAACGGACAAGAGTTTAAAATATCGGTTCGCGATACGCAAGTACATGAGTTGGAATGGGGTGGCAAACTTATTTTCATCAACAGTATCGTAGGTGGATCGATTGACACTCGCTTTCTGCCTGCCATTCTGAAAGGGATTATGGATAGATTAGAGCAAGGACCATTAACTGGCTCTTATGCTCGCGATGTGCGTGTGATTGTTTATGATGGCAAAATGCACCCTGTAGATTCAAACGAAATCTCCTTTCGCTTGGCTGGTCGCAATGCCTTTATCGAAGCATTTAAATCTGCTGGTCCAAAGCTTTTGGAACCAATCTACGACGTAGAAGTATTAACCCCTGCAGACAAATTGGGTGATGTGATGAGCGATCTTCAAGGACGTCGTGCCGTAATTATGGGCATGCAAAGCGACAAAGGATTTGAACGACTCAGTGCGAAAGTGCCACTCAAAGAGATGGGCAACTACTCTACCGCAATGAGTTCACTGACTGGTGGACGCGCTGCGTTCTCAATGAAATTTGCGAATTATGAACTCGTGCCAGCCGATGTGCAAGATAAATTGCTGAAAGATTACGAAGCAACACATCAGGAACACGATTGAGAATCCAGATTATAACAAATAAAAAAACGGCTTTACTATTTTTATAGTAGAGCCGTTTCTATCTGTAGCAAGGTTTTCCTATTTTGCCACAGGCAATCCGCTTGCAGTCCAGCCCGAAAAGCCATCCATCATTTGATAGATGGTCTTGAAACCACCTTTGACCATCGCTTCTACTGCCATTGTGCTGCGGTGGTTGGTGCGGCAATGCACAATATATTTGGCATTTTTATCCAATTTATTTACCTTGTACTCAAAGTCAGACTGCCGCACATCCATATTAATCGCTCCTTTGATATGCCCCTCTTTAAATTCATCGGCTGTGCGCACATCCAAAACAATCAACTTATTGTTTTTCTTCAACATTGAACTTACTTCAGTTGAATTCACTTCAGTCTTTGCATTTGACTGAGCTGTCAAGGTTGCAACAGATAATACAAGTGTCAGAAACATAGAAAAATAAATTTTTGCATTCATAATAAATTAATTTAGCCTGATTTGATTTATAAATAGTTTTTTGATTAATGCAGCTGTGTCTATAACTCTACCTCCACAGTTTTCACCTCAAATTTAGTGCCCCATTCTTCCATCAACTTCATTACGGGGAGTAATTTCTCGCCCTCATCAGTCAACGAATATTCTACTTTAGGTGGAATTGTTGAATAATCTTTTCGATAAACAATCCCACTCACCTCAAGCTCCTTCAGCACTTGCGAAAGCATCTTGTCATTTATCCCAACCAAAATGCGTTTCATTTCGCTATAGCGTTTTGCACCATCACGCAGATTCCAAAAAACCAAACTTTTCCATCTGCCTCCGATAATGGATAATGTGAGGTCAACTGGGCAATAGAAGTAAGTGCCATCTAATTTGTAACGTCTCATAATCTACATTTTCTGCAAATTTAATATAAATATTGAGCACTTTCCTTTCGAATTGTACTTTCTTTTTGGGTAGTATATTGCAAGAAAAAAGTATATGGTTCATCTTTGCATCAAATTATTCATTGTTTAATAATTAAAGTTGAGATTTATGGAAAAAGAGTTGAATGTTTTGGAAGAAAACAAAAAAACGGCTTTAGCCGTTTCGTTAGCCATTATGGATGGTCGTTGGAGCGATTTAGATACATTGGTCGATAAAGATTTCACCTATACAGGCGATGGATTTGTGTTTACCAAAGACGAATACATCGGATTTATGCAAGATATGAAGGCTGCTTTTTCGAATTTAAAGATGACTTTCCCTGCTGTAATTGCCGAAGGAGATATGGTCTCGATACGTTTCATCTCTACAGCGGTCAACACAGGCAGCTTTATGGGTGCACCTGCCAACAAACGCAACATAGAAGTGCACGGAATCTTTATGCGAAAAATAAAAGATGGCAAAGTGATGCAAGAGTGGCAAACTACAGATTTGTTGGGTGTGATGAAACAAATCGGATTTGGCGCACTGATGGGCTACTCTGTTTTTGTGGGACTATTCAATGTGAAAGGGAAAAGACCCGTTCGTAAATTTTAAATCAAACGAATCAGGGCTACTCAGGAGCTAAAAGTTCGGTAATTTGTTCAGGCGAAAGATAGACTTTTCGCTTGAACGCTTTGTACTTTTCGGTGGCAGTCGATCGGTTCAAGGCAAAATCTGCCCAATCGTAGAGCTGCCAACCCATACCATGTTCAATAG
>JBAXGL010000025.1:0-17759 GCA_037139375.1 Bacteroidales bacterium
ATACTGAATACCTCAATCAGATTATTCGTCACTTCCACATTTCGCTCAGCAAAATAGAGATTCACCATGTATCGGGCATTTACGCAAGGATATTCAAAAAGCATATCCTCCATTCCTACACCGTTGTAGCGATAAGGTCCAAACAGGTTATTGGGTGCTCCGGTATTGTTTGTCCCCGACCACGATGCCGATCCTGTTCCTGCCGAATAGTTGCTTTCGTAACTACTGTTATTGCCATTGTCTTTCTGC
Source organism: Bacteroidales bacterium (assembly GCA_037139375.1). Taxonomy (GTDB): domain Bacteria; phylum Bacteroidota; class Bacteroidia; order Bacteroidales; family UBA7332; genus CAXXIC01. Next base: position 250 of record JBAXGL010000025.1, read on the forward strand.
CAGTTAATAGGTGAATCTTCGAGTTCATTTCCGCCATAATTCACGCGGTAAATTATCTTTCCGACCGTTAGCGTGGCAGGTGAAACGTGTATGTTGAGGGTATCGGTGACTGCCGCCGAATAACCATCCTCTGCTTTAATGATTACAGCATAATCACCTGTAATTAAATAAGTTGGCTTAATATTCAACACAGCGGAACTCTTCGTTTGAGCAAAGTCAACAAAGCTCGGCAACGAAACAGTATATCGAATGCTATCTCCATCGAGATCGGTACCCGATATATTTACACTTAATTTGGATGCCGACTCCATCGATACGGGCATTAATGGAGGTAACGTAACAGGATGGTTATCAGGTGATTTAAGAGCAATCTTTAAAGTCTGACGCGCCACTGCACCGTGGCTTTGATCAATAGCCATTATTGTTATAAAATAGACTCCTTTGCTCTGATTGCGTCCATCTACTTTGAGCATTGCACTTCCACTTGGACCTTGCACAAGCGTCACAAAAGCAGGAAGTCCTTTCGCCGAAAATGTAACGATATCGTTATCATCTGTGGTTGCAATCAAGATAAATTCTTGATATTCATCTGTATTGATTATGATATCTGGAATATTTCGTATTACTGGAGTGGCATTGTAGGTATGCCCCAGTCCTACTTGTGGTCCCATAGACGTATAATAATATGGATTGGAGGAATCTGGCTCGTAAACTCCATTAACAACGTTGTAATTGAGAGGGAAAACAGTAGTTAGCCTATTGTTGACGCTCTGCTTCAATAAAGAAGCAGAAGCGGATAAGAATGCACCAGGAGTGTCGTATGAATTGTTATTAACAAATAAGTCGAAATAGCTGTTTTTCAAAGTGATAACAGTGTTACCTAAAGTAGTGTGGAAATAATTATCCTCGATACGAAATGGAGCACCGACTATCGGTGTGTAACGATCGTCAGCAAAAATACCCTGATTCTGTTCAAAATAATTGTCATTGATACTCATATCACCCATACCGAAAACAGCCACTCCATCGGCAGGTGCTTTAATGAAAATATTGTTGTAGAATTTACCGATACTGTTACCACCAAACTGCGAGTTATTCATCTGACCTGCAGAGCCTTCCAATCCCGAATTTAAGCAGAAGTTATTATAAGCTTCCATATCTTCGACACAGTTGGCAATCTGAAACGATTCGCGGCCGGAGTTTGTAATCACATTGTTATAGATTCTGACGTGCCTAAATTCCATACCCGGCGATTTTGTTTCGCCAATATACATAGATTCGGTGCAATGGTCGATAAAGTTGTCGTGCACCGCCAATTGCGTGAAAACAGGATAAGGAACTGGCGGATAGCCTCCGAAATCTTTTTTGGCATGCACACCGAGCGAACAGCTGTCGATATGTAGGTATTCTGCTTCGCAATATGAGCAATATTGCTCGAAAGAGAGACCAAATGAAGGACCAGAGAGATAAAATCCGAAACGGTTGTTGACATCTCCTTTACCCGAAATCTTGACATATTTGCAGTTTTCGAACATAATGGCAGGCATAGACCATCCTTTTATCTTGACCACTCCACCCGAATTGATAAAAACAATAGGTGCTTGAGCGGTACCCTCTAATGCTCTGAATTGCAAACGGGTATGACGTTCTGCCAATATTTTTATGGTATCACCACCAACAGGTGCAACCGAAAAGCTGGAAGTATTATAGATATATTGATTATTCTCACCAACGTAAAAGGTGCGCGCATCAATCGTAAAAGCAATTGCTCCTAAAAATAGAACTAACAAAACGCTTTTTATCATACTTGCCATATCAACTTTCATAATAGAGATTAGAGCAAAGAACAAAGACAGAAACAAAACTCTTAACTTATCAACATAGAAATAAGATTAACAAATATATCAATTAAAACAATCGATTTTGCAACAAGTTTCAATATTTGATGAAATAAAAATATAAACACAAAAAATCCCTGCAAGTCTCACCTGCAGGGATTATATTTAAACTCTTAATTCTTAAAATTTAACCCCAAAAGTGAAGAGAACTTGATTTACAGTAGTTTTCAACGTTGCTTTTTCGGGAACATTCCAAGTTGATCCATTGCTAATTGGAGAGAAAGCATACACATCTTCGCTCAGTTGACGAGAGACAAACGCAAAATCGGTGTAGTAGCTTCCGAAACGATAACCAAAACCACCGGTGTAGTATGTTGTTCCCTTGTCAAGGGTGTAATGAGGCAACGTAGCACCAAGTGTGTTTACTTCAACTTTTTGATTTATCACGTTAGCTTTCACAATAGGCGATTGAGTGGCAAAGCCTCCACGCAGACTCAACTGAGGTGTTATTCTGATTTCAGCACCAACTTTTAAATTATTCCCAGCATTGAGATGTTTGATGATAGAATCGTTTGCTGACCAACCATATCCGTTTGTATCTTTCATTTTCATATTCGAATAGTCAACATATTCGTATTCAAAACTTAAAATCCCCATTTTTCCTAGGATAATGGCTGTGCTGGCTTGCAACTTGAAAGGACTCTGCAACGAATATTCAGAGAAAGCATTTTCAGGAACATAAGCTTTTGTTAAAGTACCATCATGGTATACTGTACCATCATTATAGTTGCTTTGAACGTTTGCGTCGAAGTAATCAGTCATTTTATAAAATGTAGGCGTGTGAAAGGAAAGCCCAAATCTTAAAAAATCCAAGGGCCTTAAAATCACACCAGCTTTTAAATTCACACCTGATCCTCTTGTTTCCAAATAATTAGATAGAGTATAACCATTCATAGAAACACCACTATTGTTGATGAAATCCTCATCATAAGTAGAAGATAACCTATAGTTTAAATCTGTAATTGATAATGTTCCTCCAAAATAAAGCACATCATAAATATTTCCACCAAACGAAATATTATATTCATCAAGATATCCTCGTTCAGAAATATTTAAATTACTAATAGTTTTTGAACTACTAAGTCGTTGGTATTTGTAATTATTGTTGATATCAGACGGAGTTTTAGGATCAATTAAAGAACCATTCCAACCTAAAATACTAATCCACGGATATTTAACTTTTGAATCATACGGGTAATAAGTACTTGTCTCATTAATATTTGAGGTTAAAATGCCAGATCCGTCATTGAATTTATTTGTAACAATCGCAATATAATTTGTCAAAGAGCTATTAAAATTGGAATTATTTGTTTGATAGTTTCGGTAAAAATCTTTCAAACGATTAAATCCGATTCCGAAATTTAGATTCACTAAACCTTCTACATTGGGTTTAAATGTACCGATATATGCAATATTATTGAAGTTAAACTTCCAATTATTTGCATCCACACTTGTACCATTCCACATACTGCTTGTAGCTAAATTACTTAAATTAGAGGTCGCTGCAAATTCAGAAGAACGGTAAACGCCTATACCAGCTGGATTGTTTGCCAAAGTAGATATATCAGCTCCCAATGCTCCGAAAGCCCCAGCCATACTCATATACCGTGCTGTACCATTGATGTCGGATTTCGAATATTTCAAGGCATCGATTTCAGATTGTGCAAACAAAGAACCCACAGCCAGACTAAAACAGGCTGATGATATCAAAAATATTTTTTTCATTTCAATTAATTTTTATTGTTGAATAAAAGTCATGATTAGAAACTATCGTCTTCCACCTGAAGAGCGACCACTGCTTCCTGATGAAGAGCTTCCACTATTTGATGAACTGCTACTTGGCGATGAACTGCCGTAGTTTGAACTTGGCGCACTATACGAAGAGGAACGACCACCTGAGTTATTGTTTCCACTTGAATAGGAGCTACTTGAGCGTGAAGTCGATTCAGAAGAACCAGTAGAATAACTTGTGCGTGGCGTTGCATTTACAGGCTGATCATTTCTACTTGCCCGTTGATCTGTACTTGGTACTGGTGCACTATAGGTAGCGCCTGAAGGTTGAGTATATCGGCTTGTCCTTCCAGAATTAGCAGTTGAACTATTATTTTGATAACTGTTGTCAGTAGTAGGCACTGTATATCTATAAGATCTGCCACCAGCGTTGTAAGAATTGTTACCGCTTGTCGTCGATCTCACATCTGGTGATGTTGTATATCTAGTAGATTGCGATGTAGAATTGTTAGCAGTATTATTCCCTCGCGATACATAACCATCTGTTGTTGGTCTGCGACCGCCATCGTAGCGTTGATTGGGTGTGTGTCCATATCCACCATAATAACCGCCACCATATCCATAATAATTGTTGTAGCCATTATTATAACCGCCATAATATCCATAATTTCTATATCCAAACCCACCCCATCCGGAGTACCAAGGATCGTACCACGAATTGAATCTACCATATCCCATACCCCAAGATGGATAGTAAGAGAACGGAGAATACATGTAGTTGAAATAATAAGGATTTGTCCAGGTTGGAGTTACCCAAGCTTCGTAACCATTGGTATATACATTCCAATCGTAGTTGTTTAAAAAATAAATATCAGAGTAAGCCGGATCACTGATGTGCACTAAGAATCGTGGATTGTGAAAACGACGAATACGTTCAGCATATTCATAATCCGATTCAGATCCGTTGAAGCCATTTACATACTGACCCTCTTGACCTTGTTGATTATAGTTAGCTACAGTATCTTTCGATGTTTGCTGATTTTGCGAATAACGTCTATTGTATTCATCCACATCGCGTCTGTTGGTAGACGGAGTTTCATATTCATTGTTTCGTTTTGACTGTTCTTTTTGGCTTTTCTGAACAATGGCGTTTTCCTCTCCTCTACTGACATAAATATCATCTTCGGGGATAAATTTAGATTGTCCGAGAAGAAGTGCTGGAAGTGCGAACATAAAAATCAATGAAGTCATTTTAATAGTTTTCATTGGTATATCTCCTAATGATTAAGTTCTGTTGTTTATAAGACGATTGATTTTGGCAAAAGTTTAATGGTCTCGATAAATTGCTTATTTTTGCAGGTCGTTTGCAAAAGTTGTTGCAAATGAATGATGCTGATGTAAATTGTTTTGCTGCATTGGTATCATTTTTTAGCAATTTACTAAACAAAGATAGTTCATTCAGGCTGACTTGGTGAGTTTGGATGGTACTTTTAATTAATTTTTAATGTGTATGAACAATTATATTCAAGTCGATATTAACTTTACTCCTTTCGACGAAATATTTACAGATGTAGCAGCAGCATTTTTAGGCGAAAAAGGATACGAAAGTTTCACTTTTTCCGATTCTGGAATGACCGCTTATATCGCTGAAAATCTTTTCGACGAAGCTACACTTCAGCAGTCGTTATCTGAACTTCCTTTTGATATAAAAACGGACTTTTCGCACCAGCTCATTGTATCGAAAAACTGGAATGAAGAGTGGGAAAAAAACTATTTTCAACCCATTGTGATTGAAAATGAATGTGTCATTCGCAGCTCCTTTCACCAAAATACACCAAGCGTTCCTTACGACATTATCATTGATCCGAAAATGTCGTTTGGAACGGGTCATCACGAGACTACGAGCTTGATGCTGAATCAATTGTTGCAAATGGATGTTGCCGGCAAATCAGTTTTGGATATGGGTTGCGGAACAGCCGTTTTAGCTATATTAGCCCGAATGAAAGGTGCAACACCTGTTGTCGCCATAGACATAGACGAATGGGCGGTAAACAATTCGATTGAGAATATCGCACTGAACAATACATCGGATATAGCTGTTTTACTTGGCGGTGCCGAAATATTAGGAAGCGAAAAATACAACATTATTTTAGCGAATATCAACCGTAATATCCTACTAAACGATATTCATCACTATGCAGTTTGTATGAAGTCTGGCTCGATTTTGCTAATGAGCGGCTTTTATTTAGAAGATATTCCTTTGATTCGAGAAGAAGCCGAAAGGAACAATCTCTGTTACGAATCACAAACCGAAAAAAATCGTTGGGTGGCTGTAAAATTCACTAAAAATTGAGTTTCCTGAACGAACCCATTTTTTATTTCGCAAAAGTCATTCTATATTTGCGATATTCAAAATCTAAATAGAATGCCCGAATAATAAAAAACTTATTATGCCCTATAATCTACTCGATAAAATAAATTCACCTGCTGATTTACGTCAATTGTCACAAGATAAATTGATTGAAGTGTCAGATGAATTAAGAAACTTCATCATTGATGTACTATCCAACAATCCCGGTCATTTTGCTGCCAGTCTGGGTGTTGTGGAGCTAACTGTTGCACTTCATTACGTTTACAATACGCCATACGACCGCATCGTTTGGGATGTTGGTCATCAAGCCTATGGACACAAAATACTGACTGGACGACGCGATATTTTTCATACAAACCGTAAATTTGGTGGTTTGAGCGGTTTCCCAAATCCAAAAGAGAGCGAATATGATGCTTTCATAGCTGGACACGCATCGACTTCTATTTCAGCCGCTTTAGGTATGGCAGTTGCTTCTTCGCTTAAAGAGGAAAAAAACAGACACGTTGTTGCAGTGATTGGCGATGGATCAATGACTGGAGGCTTGGCTTACGAAGGGATGAACAACGCATCTATCAACCCCAACAAATTGTTGATTATATTGAATGATAATCAAATGGCAATAGACGATAATGTAGGTGGATTGAGCGAATACTTAGTAAATCTTACAACTTCTCAAACTTATAATAAGATTCGTTATGACATTTATCGGTTTTTGCGTAAATTAAAACTCGTAAATGAAGATAGAAAAGACTCCATTATTCGTTTTAATAATAGTCTTAAATCCCTGTTGACTGGACAACATAACCTTTTCGAAGGTTTAAATATTCGGTATTTTGGTCCGATTGATGGTCACGATGTGAATCAAGTGATTAAGGTGCTCAACGATATCAAAGATTTGAATGGTCCAAAAATACTACACGTCATCACAAAAAAAGGGAAAGGATTTGAGCCGGCCGAAAAATCTGCTACCGTGTGGCATGCACCAGGCATTTTCAATAAAGAAACTGGTGAGCGAATTGTAAAAAAAGAGGTGAACGAACCACCAATCTACCAGGATGTTTTTGGCTACACTTTGGTTGAATTGGCAGAGAAGAATGAAAAAATTGTTGGAATTACTCCAGCTATGCCTTCGGGATGTTCAATGACACTCATGATGCAAAAAATGCCTAATCGTTCATTCGATGTGGGAATTGCCGAAGCTCATGCCGTTACATTTTCAGCAGGTTTAGCCAAGGAAGGGTTGATGCCATTTTGCAATGTTTACTCTTCATTTATGCAAAGAGCATACGACCAGATTATCCACGATGTGGCGTTGCAAAATCTCGATATGGTGATGTGCCTCGATCGTTCTGGATTAGTAGGAGAAGATGGTCCGACCCACCACGGTGTGTTCGATATTCCATATTTGCGTTGCATCCCAAACCTTACAATTGCAGCACCTATAAACGAACACGCTCTAAGAAACATGATGTTTACGGCACAAAAGCCTAACATGGGGCCGTTTGTGATTCGTTACCCTAGAGGCAAAGGTGTTTGCATCGATTGGGAAAATGAAATGGAACAAATACCTATTGGCAAAGGGAATTGCTTGACCGAGGGAGAAAAAACAGCTGTTCTTTCCATAGGTCACATAGGAAATGATACTGCAAAAGCAATTTCTAAGGCAAACTCAGAAGGACAATCTATTGCACATTATGATATGGTGTTTGTGAAACCTATTGACGAAGAACTTCTACATCTAGTCGCCAAAAAATTTGACAGAATTGTTACCATAGAATCTGGTGTTATTAAAGGCGGTTTTGGTTCGGCAGTGCTGGAATTTTTATCTGACAACAATTACACATTACCTGTCAAACGCATTGGCCTTGCAGATAATTTCGTTGAACATGGCTCTGTAACTGAGCTTAATAAAGTTTGCCATATTGATGTTGATTCAATTTACGAACAGATAGCAGAATTTGCAAAGACCGTAAAATCAACTCTTACGTAAAATTGACATTTCGAAATTAAACCTTTTTTCTTTTAATTGGTCATAGATTTGAATTTTCACAAATTACTAACTAATAAAAAATTTTGGAAATGAAAAAATTAATGTTTATTGTTTTGTCATTCGTGTTTGCAGTGACAAGTATGAATGCACAAAAGCCCAATGATCGGTCAAAAGGTGTTGAATTTATGAAAAACAGACTTGAGCAACTTAAAACAGAGTTGAAACTAACAGATGATCAATCGAAAAAGATTCAAGATTTGTTTGTCTCTCAAGCTAAAGCAATGAAAGAACTACGTGAAAGTGGTGAAGGAAATCGAGAAAAGATGAAGGATTTGATGAAGGAACGAGAAACTAAAATGAAAGAAATTCTTACTCCAGAATAGCAAGCAAAATTCATGGAAATGAATAAAAATATCAGAAAGGATCATGCTCCTAGAGATAAAGAAAATACCGAAACCAAGTAATTCAAAAAACCAAAATTCAAAAGTGCTGAAGACGATTGTCTTCGGCATTTTTTTTGAAAATATTTCTCTATATTTGGTAGGGTAAATTATTTTATTGAATAGAATCTACCATAAAAATGTTATTTTTGCAAATGTAAAACAAGATTTTATGCAAGAAGATATCATAGAGGCCATCAAAGTGCTTCAATCAGGAGGAATAATTCTCTATCCAACTGATACAATTTGGGGTATTGGTTGTGATGCCACTAACGAAGTTGCGGTACAAAAGGTTTTTGAACTAAAAAAAAGAGTTGATTCTAAAGCTCTATTGGTTTTGGTAGATAGTGCAGTGAAAGTCGACTTCTACATCGATGAAGTGCCTGAAATAGCCTGGGACTTGATAGATTATGCCGAAAAACCATTGACAATTATTTATTCTGGTGCGCGCAATCTGGCACAGAATCTAATTGCTGAAGATGGTAGTGTCGGCATTCGCGTCACCAAAGAAGATTTTTCGAGAAAACTATGTGAACGATTTCGTAAAGCAATTGTCTCAACTTCAGCAAATATTAGCGGAGAGACTTCTCCATCAAATTTCTCTCAAATTTCTCCAGAAATAATCAAGAACGTTGATTATGTAGTTAAATTTCGCCAAACCGATTTATACAATTCCAAACCATCTGGCATCATTCGAATAGATAAAGGTGGTCTTTTTAAAATAATCAGAGAATAAGATTAATGAGAAAAAAAGGACAGGTTTTTAAATATATTATTTCAGATTTTTTCGCAATTTCTGCTGCTTGGATGCTCTTCAATGTGTTGCGATTCCATTTGGTGGCTTATGTCAACTTCAATGATTTGGGAGATTATCTGACATTTAACCGTATACTTTGGGGTCAGCTGATGACAACGCTTCTGACTCTTACAATTTACTATCATTCAGGATATTACAATCATTCAAATCAGAAGTCCAGATTATCGGAACTTGTTATAACTTTCTATTCGGCATTAATTGCAACTTTTTTTCTTTTTTTCATTATTGTTATTAACGATTTACCAATCGATTACTCAATATACTACACTCTCCTCTCAGGCCTGTTTTTATTGCTTTTCTTTTTCACATATATACCTAGATTGATTATCACGCAATCAACGACCCATGATGTCCATCATAGGCGTTTAGGGTTTAATACACTAGTGATTGGGACGGGAGTGAAAGCTGAAAACTTAATATCAGAATTGGATAAACTGAGATTTTCACTAGGGTATAAAGTTATTGGGTGTGTTTCAGCTGAAAAATGTAGACAGAAAGTAAATAAAGAAATTATTCTCGGTGAATTTGAGAATATTGAAACTATCATTAAAGAGAATGAAATTGAAGAGATTATAGTTGCACTCGAAACTAAAGACAGTGAGATCTTTCTAAATATAGTTTATCTACTTTTCAAATATAACCTTCCCATAAAAGCGCTTCCAAGCAAGTATGATATCTTATCTGGAAGTGTTAAAATGGATACGATCTATGCAACACCTTTAGTTGACGTTTCGCGAAACAATCTTCACGATTGGGAGAAAAATATCAAGCAAACAATGGATGTTTTTGTATCAGTTATACTTCTCGTGCTGCTTTCACCAATTTTTCTGTTCATCGCTATTCGTATTAAATTAGACTCAAAAGGACCCATTTTTTATAACCAAGAACGTATTGGATATAGAGGTCATCCATTTATGATTTACAAATTCAGGTCGATGTATAATAATTCGGAGAATGATTTACCTCAATTATCGAACGACAATGATGATCGGATTACTTCTTATGGTAAATATTTGAGGAAATACCGTTTAGATGAGTTACCCCAATTCTGGAACGTATTAAAGGGTGATATGTCACTTGTTGGTCCTCGTCCAGAACGTAAATATTATATTGATCAGATAGTTCAGAAAGCACCTTTTTATTATTTGTTACATAAAGTAAAACCGGGTATTACTTCTTGGGGAATGGTCAAATTTGGGTATGCATCTTCTGTCGAGGAGATGATAAAACGATTGGAATATGACCTTATTTACATCGAAAACATTTCATTGTTTATTGATTTAAAGATTTTAATATACACCATTCGTACTGTTTTTACGGGTAAGGGCATTTAATTTGAGTGAAGTTTTCAGAATGAAATTTCAATATCTTAGCAGTTAATGAAAGCATCGGATTGGTACAACCATTTACTGATATGGAGACATAATAAATCAAATGAACGCAATTTCATTTTGTTACTCAGCTTTATTATTGGAGTTGGGTCTTCTTTGGCAGCAGCTTTATTAAAATTTCTTATCCATCTTATTCAGAGCTTAATTAAAAACTATTCAGATGTCCAAAATGCAAACATACTCTATCTTTTCTTTCCTGCCCTTGGTATTTTTATCACTGGATTGTTGGTTCGAAAAATAATAAAAGACGACATCAGCCACGGTGTCACCCGTATATTATATGCCTTTGCTAAACGAAATAGCAGAATAAAACTACATAATACTTACACCTCAATTCTTACAAGTTCTATCACAATTGGTTTTGGAGGGTCTGTCGGAGCCGAAGCCCCGATTGTATATACAGGTGCAGCAATTGGTTCAAATTTAGGCAGATTCTTTAAAGTTGAGCCTCGAACAATGATTCTTCTTTTGGGATGCGGTGCAGCTGGTGCTGTATCTGGCATTTTCAAAGCTCCTATTGCAGGTTTAGTATTCACTTTAGAAGTATTGATGCTTGACTTGACAATGACTTCAGTTCTGCCGTTGCTAATATCTTCTGTTACAGCAGTTACAGTTTCATACATTTTCTATGGCACATCAGCAGTTTTCCAGTTTTTACAAACAGAGACTTTCAAAATTGAAAGAATTCCTTATGTTTTGCTTTTGGGAGTGATTTGTGGTTTGGTTTCGCTTTATTTTACAAAATCAATGAACTGGATGGAGGGCAAATTCAGAAAACTTGAAAATCCTTATTCCAAATTCGCAATTGGAGCTATCGTTTTAAGTGTATTAATATTCTTATTTCCGCCACTCTATGGGGAGGGATACGATTCTATAACTGCTATTCTCAACGGTAGCGCATCTCATTTAGCTGACAGTAGTTTGTTTTATTCTTTCAGAAATAATTTCTGGATTTTCTCGTTGTTTCTCATTTTTATTATTTTGATGAAAGTGTTTGCAAGTGCTGCGACGAATGGTGGTGGCGGTGTGGGTGGTATTTTTGCCCCAAGTCTTTTCTTAGGTGCCATCACAGGTTTTTCGTTTTCCAACACATTAAATCATATAATACCTCATTTCTATCTTCCTGAAAAGAATTTTGCTTTAATGGGTATGGCTGGCGTTATGGCCGCTATTATGCATGCACCATTGACTGGGATTTTTCTTATTGCTGAAATGACTGGAGGTTATAATCTTTTTCTACCATTAATGATTGTTGCAGGGTCCGCGTTTGCAACTATAAAAATATTTGAACCAAATAACATCTATGCTATGCGTTTGGCTCAAAAGGGCGAATTGATTACTCACCACAAAGATAAAACGGTGTTGACTCTTCTGAAAATGGATTCAGTTATTGAAAAGGACTTGGAATGTGTTACGCCTGACATGTATTTAGGAGATTTAGTAAAAGTTATATCCCGTTCCTCACGCAATATCTTTCCTGTTGTTGACAATATGAATGTATTTTTAGGTATCGTATTACTCGATGATATTAGAAATATTATGTTTCGACCTGAATTTTACAATCGATTTCAAGTAAATACTATTATGACTTTCCCTCCTGGAAAAATAGTCTTGGGTCAACCAATGGATCAAGTGATGAGAATATTTGATTCTACACAAGCTTGGAATTTACCCGTAGTGGATCAAGAAGGATTGTATGTGGGCTTCGTTTCAAAATCAAAGATTTTTAATTCGTATAGAAAAGTATTAGTACATTATTCAGAAGATTGATGGAAAGAAAAGATTTACGTATAGTGTTCATGGGTACACCTGATTTTGCCGTGGAGTCATTAAAAGCTTTATTTGAGGGGGGGTACAATATTGTTGGGGTAATCACTATGCCCGACAAACCAGCTGGTCGTGGATACAAAATACAATTTTCGCCTATTAAAATGTATGCGTTGCAAAATAACCTACCGTTACTTCAACCAGAAAAGCTCAAAAACACTGATTTCATCAATGACCTGATTGCGCTAAATGCTGATTTACAAATAGTTGTTGCATTTCGGATGTTGCCTGAGGTTGTTTGGAATATGCCTCGTTTTGGCACTTTCAATCTTCATGCGTCCTTGCTTCCTCAATATCGTGGTGCTGCTCCAATTAATTGGGCTATAATCAATGGTGAAAAAGAAACTGGCGTCACAACTTTCTTTTTAACTCATGAAATTGATACAGGGCGAGTCATTTTTCAAGAAAAGATTACAATTGCTGATATTGATGATGTAGAAATCGTTCACAATCAGTTAATGGCATTAGGAGCTAAATTAGTTTGCAAAACTGTAGATGAAGTCGTTAATGGGAACGTGATATCTGTGGAACAAGACCAAATGGCTATTAACATTTCTGAATTAAAATCGGCGCCTAAAATATTTAAAGAAACATGTAGAATAAATTGGGGAAAAGATGTCAAATCAATCTATGATTTTATTAGAGGACTTTCACCCTACCCTGCAGCATGGAGTGAATTGAGAATAGAGGGTAATAGTCTAATTACGATTAAAATTTACTCATCACAAAAAATATTTCAATCCCATAATCAACCTATTGGAACGATTTGCACTGATAGTAAACGACACCTTGACGTTGCAGTTTCAGACGGTTATATTCGTATTCTTTCGCTTCAATTAGCAGGAAAAAAACGCATGAATATTGACGAATTTCTACGTGGATATAAGTTAACTGAGAATATTAAATTTTTAGTTGACTAAACTTTCTTCAATCTTTAGGTCTTTAACAAGAGTCTGATTAGCCGTTCCCACCATTTCATCTCTCGACAATATAAGAGAATTCCATTGGTCAGAAAACAGATTCTTGGTATCAATTTTGAAATCTTCAGATCCCATCTGATCAATTCTATTTAAAACAAAACCAACAGTAATTTTATTTATATCAACGGACGGTTGGTATATGCGTACATCATCATCTTCACTCAACGATTCGTTTAATATATCAACTTCTGTAAGAAGATAAAGAACTTCTTTTGTCAGTCGAATAGGAATTCTATACTTCAGTGAAACCTCATCTGCCGAAAAAGGTTTTTCACCATTTTCAAACCGTTTAATCACTATAGATGCAATACTAAGTATCACAAAATCCTTGTATCTGCGGGTTATATTTTTAGTATCTCTTTCGAAGTTGTAATTTTGAATATTTTGAGAAGAATAAGTGAGCATTGCCCCAAACAATACTATCAACCACGAAACTTGCAGCCAAAGAAGTAGCAATGGTAATGCGGCAAAACTACCATAAATTGCATTGTATGTTGATACCCAAATCTGACCATTTATATATAGGTATTGAAATAACTGGAATATTACACTTGTAATCAAAGATGGAATAATCGCATGTTTAAAACGAACTTTTGTATTTGGTAGGAAAATATATAAAAATATGAAAATCAACCATGTAATGAAATAAGGAGATAGTTGAAGCATTGTATTGAGAAGCGGTCCTATAATTTGCTGAAAATCAAGGCTTGAAATCGAAGTAGTAACAAAAATTGAAAGGCCACTCGACGCAATCATTAAAACCGGAAGTATTAGAAAAAGTGAGAAATAATCCGTAAACTTTCTATAATATGTCCTTGGTTTTTTGATTTGCCAAATACTATTAAAAACTTCTTCAATGTTTCCAATTAGCGACATAATTGCCCAAAACAACATCAATAATCCAACACCAACAAATAATCCCCCTTTTGTCTGTGCTAAATATGAAGATGCAAATGTTAATCCTTTTTGCAAAACAAGTTTCTGTCCAGGGAAATAATCGAACAACTGATTTTCGATTAACGATTGAAATCCTAATCCTCCGGCAATAGCAAACAGTAATGCTAATATTGGTACAATTGCGAGCAATGTACTGTAGGTCAACGCAGATGCTTTTGTTTGCAATTTATCTTCTTGAAAACGACGAGTCGAAAGAATTAACGTTTTTAGCAGATTGTAAAAACTGTTCATTTGCCTGCTCACTTCGTTTTCTGTAATACGCCAGATATCAACTTTGACGAACTGAATCAATTTTTGGGTATCAAATTTAAAATTCTTTTTATTTGACATAAGTACCTGATTTTTAAATAAAAAAATGCAGTAGATCTATAAGCCGGGTTCTGTAAAGTGATAAATCACTTTGTTTGCCATTTATCTCGATTACGCATCACTACGCAACTCTAGCGATCTACCCCCCGACATCGAGCGAGTAACTCTACATGCGTCGGTATACATGATCTTACAACCCACAAGACGTACGGCTGAAAACATTGCTGCTTACACCGGTAGGCTCTTACCCCACCTTTTCACCCTTATCCCAAAATTAGGACGGTTATTTTCTGTTACGCTACTCAGCCCTCACGAACTGCTTCCCATTAAGAAGTATGGTACTCTGTGTTGCCCGGACTTTCCTCCCCTTCGTTTGAAGGAGCGACAAACCAATCTACTGCACTCTGCAAAGATAAGCTAAAATAAAATGAAAGAGAATTTGAATTGAATAAAAGTAACCTTTAACCGAATGGCAAGATTTATTGAAAGGAAATTAGTGAACAATTAGCTTTCTTTTGTGAACGTAGTGGCATAAAAACCCGACTTTATATATATCGAGTAACAATAATAACGGATGCCTACTTCTGAGATTGTGTTCTATAGGTCTAATAAAGAACATAAAAAGTTGAGCAAATATCTTACTTGTATTGGTCATCTTTAGCAACAAATAGCCTCTCAAATATCCATATCCACGAGCATTAGCAAATGAAACAGAATTACTTTTAATATACACTGCCACATCAGAAATACTTTTTCTTAAATTCACAATAAACTCATCTGAATGATCTAAATTATTGTGAGTTACTGGGCTAAAAACATGTTTTCTGGATATTTTCAATTTATTTAGTTCAACGCCAAATACAGCATTTTCATGTCCATACTCTGTAAAATCTTCATTAAATTGGATTTTATCAAAAATGGATTTACGTATCATAAAATTACATGAAAGAAAACGATCCTTTTTCATCGACTTCTTCACTTCTCGTCTTATACCAAATAACCAATGTAATAGATATTCGGGTGTTGGAGGCCAAGGTAGATAATGAATGCCACCGCTTACTAAGTCTGAAGATGGAATTTGTTGGATATAATTTAATAAGAAATGGTAATAATCAATTTTCAGATCGGAATCTAAAAATAAGATGTAATCGTATTTTGCTGCTTTAGCTAATCGATTTCTTACTGCAGATTGTTCGATATATGTAGGAAGGACTTCATAGCTACAATAAGGATAATTACTAATTTGCAAGTTTTTATCACGAAAAAACACAGAATGATTATCTATGCAAATGATTTCGTAAACAATATCCAATTGTTCGGCTTGATGCACAATTTCACGAACTAGAATTCGTGCATCACGGTTGTAGATTGGTATTAAAATTGAAATCATCGGAATTCTATAAAATGAATAAACAAACTTATAGTAATTAACTTTCTATATTTTCACTATTTAGACTTCTTTTTATTATGACAAATATAACACCTTTTCTTTATAAATAGCACACAATATTTAAGAATTCATATTAGCTAAGCTGATTTTTTATTTTTTTGATGCAAAATCAAAAAATATTAATCGATCATATCAAATCCAGTATATGAAACCAATGCATTAGGTATACGGATACCTTCTGGCGTTTGGTGATTTTCGAGCAATGCAGCTACAATGCGAGGCAATGCCAATGCACTTCCATTCAATGTATGAGCCAATTGCGGTTTGTTGCCTTCACTGCGGAAACGACATTTCAAGCGGTTGGCTTGATAGCTTTCAAAGTTTGACACTGAACTCACCTCTAACCAGCGCTGTTGTGCTGCCGAATAGACTTCGAAGTCAAATGTCAAAGCAGATGTAAAACTCATATCACCTCCACAGAGTCGAAGAATACGCCACGGTAGTTCGAGTTTATCAATTAGAGTCTGAACATACGCCACCATATCTTTCAACGATTCGTACGACTTATCGGGATGCTGAATCTGGACAATCTCTACTTTATCAAATTGGTGCAGACGGTTCAAACCACGCACATCTTTGCCATATGAGCCAGCCTCACGACGGAAACAGGCTGAATAAGCAGTGTTTTTAATTGGCAACTCATTTTCTGAAAGAATAACATCGCGATAGATATTGGTCACAGGCACCTCGGCCGTAGGTATCAAATACAAATCATCGACCGTACAGTGATACATTTGACCTTCTTTGTCAGGTAATTGACCTGTGCCATACCCAGAAGCCGCATTCACAACATAAGGAGGTTGTACTTCAAGGTAACCTGCTTCTCGGGCATTATCGAGGAAGAAGTTGATCAACGCTCGTTGTAGACGTGCTCCTTTGCCTTTGTAAACAGGAAATCCTGCTCCTGTAATCTTTACGCCTAATTCAAAGTCTATCAAATCATATTTTTTTGCTAAATCCCAATGGGGCAAACAGCCATCAAACAATTCAGGAATTTCGCCTCCAGTACGCTCTATGACATTGTCTTCAGGTGTTCGTCCAGGGGGTACATGAGCGCTAGGTAAATTAGGAATAGTACATAGTAAAGTTTGGAGCTCATCTTCGAAGGCTTTAAGCTCAACTTCCATATACTTTATACCATCTTTTTTCTCAGAAACACTCAAACGAACAGTTTCGGCTTCTTCTTTGCGCCCCTCTTTCATCATCTGACCAATTGATTTTGAAAGAATATTTACCTCAGCTAAGACTGTATCAAGCTGCATTTGAGTTGTTCTTCGATTCGTATCAACTTCGATAACCTTAGCTATAACTTCTTTTGCATCGAAATATTTTATCGCTAATCGGCGGAT
>JBAXGL010000026.1:0-17587 GCA_037139375.1 Bacteroidales bacterium
GAGAATCCTGTTTCGGCTACTTTCTGTGCTGTTGGATCGTAGTCCAACGCAATTAATACTGTTTTCATTTTGTGCGGTTCCATAATCGTTTTTTTTAATTGAATGTTGTAACTGAATTTAGTCGTATTATTGGTATAAAATGTTTGTAAGCAATCACTTATATGTTTTTTCGGCGAAGTGTATGGATCGCCATTTTCTTGTATTTTTGCACCGTCAGTCGAGCCATTAAATAGCTGACTGTTGATTCTGCCCCTTGATTTAAATTGACATTTGTCTCTTCCAGCCCATCGTAGCAACCACCTGTGCAAGGGTTGTAGATGATTTGATGTAGTCTGTTTTTACCTAAAAACCAATCGAAAGCAATTTCCATTTTCTTACGGTACTCATCGACGTTGAAGGTATCGAAAAATCGACTCAAGGTCATCACCGTATAAGCCACATCGATGGGTTGCTCGCCAAACTGTCCCGATTTTTCGCCTTTGTGCATCCAGGTTCTGTTTGAGATGACTTCTATGCCATTTTCGTTGAAAATATGCGACAGCAGAAAATTGAAAGACGATAGGGCAATGTCTTTGTAGATCGGTGTATCAGTGACTAACCAAGCGTTGAGCATGGCTTCTGGCAGAATACTGTTGGCATAAGTCAAATAGCTTTCAAACCACTCCCATTCTTTACTCGATTCGTGCTTATACATTTGAACCATTCTATTGGCGAAGGTTTTGATAAGATCAATATTTTCGGGCGATTTAGTGACCATGTGGTAGTAAGTCAATCCCTTAATCGCAAAAGCCATAGCTCGCGTAGAATGTACGGTGCTGATGTGTGGAAGTGCCTTTTCAAAAATATCTTCTGCTTCTACAATCATTTCAGAAGGTAATCTTCCGGTTAATGACACCAAATACCCCAAAGCCCAAAGTGCTCGACCATTAGAGTCATCTAAATTTTCCAACTTGTTTTGGGCTGTAAATCGTTGCTCTGTATCTACATAATTCAAAAAGTTACCATCTGCCTGTTGACAAAATTTTATGAAATTCAGATAAATACTCATCTCATCAAAGCAGGTTTCGTCGCGGGTAAGTTCAAAAAACATGCAAGTAGCAATCAACGCACGGGCATTGTCATCGAGTGTGTACCCAGAGTTGAGATCGGGTTGATTGATTTTCGAAAACTGTATCATTCCGACTTCAGTTGTCATTTTTTTAAAGTGATTCAGATCAATTTTTGGCAAATTATAATGCAATGAAATATGGTTTTTGGCAATTTTACTGAATAATGATGCGTGAGCTTCGGCCGAGTTTTCCCATGCTGTGAAAACAATTTTTTGCAATACGTTGGAACTGATATTTTGACGTAACGATTCATCGTTGAGCAGTAGATTTACACTCGTTGCCAACTGTTGTGAGTTGCGAAAATCAATAATTATTCCCGTATCTTCTGTCAAAATATCTCGGGCATGAGGTATCGGTGTAGAAATGATGGGGCATGCGCAACTCATGGCATAAACAAAAGTACCACTCACTGCCTGATTGGGATCGTTCGTTGTGAAAAGATATATGTCGGTCAGTTGTAAGTACTCGAGCAAAACAGGGAGCGACAAGTATAAATTGACAAATAAGACATTTTTCTCCAATGAAAGCTCTTTTACCCGATGTTCTAGCATTTCACGGTATTTTTCGCCTTCTCTTTTCACCACTTCTGGGTGTGTTTTTCCTAGGATTAGAAACATCACTTCTGGAGTTTCTTTCACAATGGCAGGTAGCGCTTCGATAGTGGTTTCGATACTTTTGCCAGAACTCAGTAACCCAAACGTGGTCAGTACTTTGCGATCAGATAGTCCATATTTCCTTTTCAGAAATTTCTTGCTTAAATGCGGCACTAAGTGCGTTCCGTGAGCAATCACCGAAATTTTTTCTTCAGGCAATTCGTAGTCGGAAGTTAATATTCCGGCTGAATTGTTAGTCATCACAATGATGGATTCGCAAGCCGCCGCAATGCTTTTGATTTGCGATTTCAACTGCTCATTGGGCTGAGGCAACACGGTGTGAAATACGATTACTACTGGCTTTGTAAGTTCATAAAGAAATTCTAAGAAAGACTGCTCCTGATCTCTAAAAAAACCAAACTCGTGTTGAATCAACACAATCTGAATTTTATTGTCGCGGTTGATGGTTTTGGCTAAATTTGCATACTCGACAGCACAAGCAGTATCGAGCTTTAGCTTAACCTCGGTTGAATAATTGTTGTTTGTAGGTCCTGATTCTAACGCACAGACTTTCATTGACAAAGAGCTGCTGAATTTGTTGTTAAGGGCTTTAATCAAATCGTGCGAATAGGTAGCGATGCCACATTCTCTGGGTGGATAAGAGGTAATTACCAACACTTCAGCCAATTCTTGCGTATGACTTTTGGTAAATACTTCTTTGTTCAAAGAGGGCGAAATAGGCTGTAGTAGCGTATTTTCGAATCCATACATTGATTCGAAAAGAGGGATTCCATCGGTTGACAGATTAAATGCTGATTTATTTTTCATTGTATGGTATGTTTAGTTTGTTCAATGTCTTTGATTTGTATTCTTGAGCTTAAATTTGCTACGGTTTTTGAATAAAGCAACTGTTAATCTGTCTTGCAACTACTATCTGTCAGATAGAAATTTCATTCTTTATAGTTTTTGTGCTACCTAAAAGTTCGGTTAGTAACTCAGAAAACCGCAATGATGCCACTGCAATATGGGAATCAGCAGCACCGTAGTAAATAAATAAAGTATCGCCAAATAAAACAGCTCCAGTCGGAAACACAACGTTGTTGACATCGCCAACCAATTCCCAATGGTATTCGGGTGAAAACAGCGGATATGAGAGTCGGGCAATGACCCTTCGAGGATCATCTATATCCAACAACGCCGCAGCACAGGCAGAGTAGATAAGCCCTTTGTCTGTGTCTTGCACACCGTGGTAAATTAATAGCCAACCGTGCTCGGTCTCAATTGGAGGACAACCACTGCCGATGTAGTCTGACTCAAAATCATGAAAAGGATCCATGACAATATGGTCGTGAAAATTGTGAAAATATTCTTTCCAGAAATCTTTTGTTAGATCTTTTAAATTTTTTACCGAGACAAGCTGAATACCTGGTCTGATACGGTGTAGGAATACCAGATTCCCCTTAATTCGACGAGGGAAAAAGACCACGTTTTTGTCCCATAAAAGAATTTTTTCTTCAGGATCTCCTTCTTGATAGTAAAATTTATGGTTGTGGTAATAGTTTTCATTTACCTTACCTGCCGATTCTACTAAATATACGAAATGAGCGTAAGTAATGTGAGGTACAATGATGCCGCGTTTCTTGAAATGAATCAAGTCTTTCGATGTAGCCAATGCTCCGCGAGCGTTCACACCATCGTATCCGGTATACGACATATAGTATGTATCATCAATTTTCGAAATTCTTGGATCCTCCACACCCTGTGATTCGTAATCGAACTCAGGAACCATAAACGGTTTATCCCACCGTTCTACGACTGTCAGTGGACCATCTAAGCGACAATAACCAACGCTTGAGTGATTTCCGTTTCGCACGGCACGATAGAAAATATGGACACTGTCGCCGACACGTATCACTGCAGGATTTAATACTGCTTCATTTTCAAATTCCAATTCGGTTTTTGATAAAAGAATACCTTCTTTTTTCACGTTAATCATAATGATTTATTTTTAAGTGATAGTTTTAGTCGCGCTGTATTGGGTAACGTGTCTCCAAAAAGAAATCCCCAAGGTTTCAAGGAGTCGATATTATCGCAAATAAGTTTTATAATGGCAAGTAACGGTATCGATAGAAACATTCCGGAAACACCCCATAAGGCATTGCCTGCAAACACTGCGATGATAGAAAATAGTGCATTTATTTTTACTTTCGAAGCTACTATGATAGGTACAAAGTAATTGTTGTCAATGAGTTGTATCAAGTAATATGCCAGCATCACATAGATGGCATACCAACCTGTCGATTTTGTTGCCAAAGCCACCATCATGGGCAGCGCAACACCCACTATTCCTCCTATATAAGGAATAACATTGAGTAGCGCACCTATAATGCCCAGTATAATGGCATACTGAATACCAAGCAGCAATAGTGCAGCTGAGTTGAGCGTAGCCACCAAGATGGCTTCAATGACGAGCCCAACCAGATAGCGTTGTATCAGTCTCTTGGTTTGTGAAACGATTTGATTGACTTGATTTTGATTTCCGGTACTAAAAACTCGGTGAATAAATTCGAGTAAAAGTGTTTTGTAGTAAAGAATAATAAAAACATAAACAGGCACTAAAAACAAAATAGCAATGCCATTGCCCACGCTAATAAGTGTTTGACCAATTGCTGCACCGCCATTGTTAATCAATTCGTTTCTGGATTTTGCAATCCAATCGTGTATATTTTGTGGATTTATATCGAAATAACCCGATGATTGTGTAATACTTTGGTTGAGAATTGCTGTAAATCGATCCACTAATTTGGGCCACGAATCGCTAAATTGATTCGCTTGTGAGAACATAAGGGCCACTACTCCCGAAACAACCAGAATAGTAAGAATCATGGTAAACACAATAGCTACAATTCTGTTAATTTTTAGTCTGACGAAGAATGAAACGATGGGATTGAGCAGAATAGCAAATAGTAATGCAAAAACGAGTGGAATAATAATGCCTTGAGCGATGTAAAGCACCGTTGTCAAGGCAAGTGAACCAAGTAAAATGATGGTTGTCTTTGCATAAAATGGGATTTTCAGTTCTTTATCAATCACAGCTTATTTGATTTTATTTCTTTTTGTGAAAGAATTGTTGAAACAGGGTCTCAGCATAAGATTTGATGGATATTACGTTTTGAGAAATTGCACTCGTCACCCCAACTTGCATTAGAGTGCCAACGAGCTGTCTGATGATATTGATAGATTTACCAACGACCATTTTCTTGGAAAGATATCCAGTTGCCAAACCCAGAGCCGCTCCTAAAATATTATCTATCAGATAAGGGGAAGACACGACCTCATTAATCGTGTTTTTGAGGAGATTAGCAGGCTTCAGACTTTCGTAAACGAGGTAAAACTCCTCCTTCAATTGATCTGCTTTTATCGCACGCGATATTTCTAAAAGTTGTATCGCATTTTTTAACTCTGATGTAGAAGATATCTGTTCCATATTTTCTATTTTAGCAGTTGTTGAATGAAAAAATCGCTGCATCTATTTTTAATTCCTTTGTGAAAAAAGAAATGGATGATGATGCCTACAAAAACATAAAAAGCGCCGACTGTCATGAACCCAAAATATATTTTCCCGAGTAAATCACCGAGCCATAATGCAGCTGCAACATTAAGAAAAAGAAGTGCAGACAAAAGAATTACAATGACTACCCAATGGGGTATGAATGAAGAAACGATATCGACTGTTTTGTCGATGGCTTTGAGTTTCGCAATTTCGTAGTTTGTTTTACCCAGGTCTAAGGTCTTTTCTAAAAGCGATTCAATTATTTCAACATGATTTTCCATTTCTTCCGTCTTTAATTGTTTCTTATCGCAATCGAATAAGAGTTTGATAATACGTTTTGAACTTTAATAAGTACAGTAAATGTAGCTTTTGCAGATAATAATTGGTTTTGTCATTGTCACATGATGTTGGATCGGCTTCAATAATTTGTCCGAATTACAAATTCAATGCAATCGCTACATTTACCTTCTTTTCCTATTTATCTTACAAATGATTCGTCGGTTGCAGCTTTCATATCTTTTTTAAGATCAGCTTTTTTTGCTTCTGCTTTGTCGGCAAACTCTGTAACATTTTCTTTGACTTCGTCAAACTTTTCGGTTACGCTTTCCATAAAATCGTTAAATTTTTCTTTCAGCCCATCCGTGAAATCTTCTCCGGTCTTAGCAATTTTTCTACGTGTATGACTTCCTTTGTCTGGTGCAAATAAGATGCCTAACACTGCTCCGGCGGCAACGCCTGCCAAAGCTCCTAACAATACTTTTCCTGTGTCCATAATCTAATTTTTTAGTGGTAATTGATGTGATTGAATTATAATTTTCTTCCGCCCTGAATTACTCTCAAAAGAACGGCAATGACGGCCAAAACAAACAGAATGTGTATTAACCCACCGAGGCTGTAACCTACAAACCCGATTACCCATGCAATCACTAAGATTGCTGCAATGTAATAAAGTAGATTGTTCATGATCGAAAGTTTTTTAGCAATCTGATTTTCTAACTAAAATTTGAATCCCAATGTCAATTGAGTCCACACATTTTTGTAACGCGGTGTAGCTGAAGTGCCATCACCATTGTTATTCATGAAATCCCAACCAAATCTTCCGCCCACGACAAGATTAGAAAAATTGACATCTAGGCCACCCAGAAAACACAATGTGTTTTTGCGGATGTTGTCATTTGCAAACTCTTGTTCTTGTTGAGTTGTTAAGATGGCATTCGAAAACACATCACTTTGTTTAATCAGGAATGAATATTGGGGACCTGCCAATATGGTAAATTGCTCACTTGCCTTCAATTGAAACAAAATGGGGATGTCGAGATAATTCGTGGTGCGAGTGAAGCTGTAAGGACTACCCAAAATGGTACCTGTGCCTTGAAATCCCTTTTGGGAGAACAATAGCTCGGGTTGTATTCCTATGAACCTGCCAATTGGAATAGAGAGAAATCCACCCAATACCAAACCC
Organism: Bacteroidales bacterium; assembly: GCA_037139375.1. Lineage (GTDB taxonomy): Bacteria > Bacteroidota > Bacteroidia > Bacteroidales > UBA7332 > CAXXIC01. The sequence goes on from JBAXGL010000026.1 coordinate 6,718, forward strand.
AACCTTGGATCAGCCTTAAATTCTGCTCCTTGTGTATCGTAAACATTTGCATAATTAGCACCTGCTTTCGCACCAAATTGAAGGTTGTCTCTTGAATCGCTGTCCTGAGCGTTCATGTTATAGCTCATAAAAATTATGGCTACACCTATAAAAATTAGTTTTTTCATTTTTGTAATTTATTATTTCTAATTGATTTAAATCTATTTGACATTCTTTACAGTGAGGTCTTTCAGTGCATTACCAAGTTCATCCATATCGTGGTTAAACTCCAATTTGAAAGTATCCCAATCACTTTGGCTTTTTTCGTAGGCATGCATCCTAGCTTTCAGATCTTTGTTTTTCAATTCAAAAGCATCAATTTTATTTTCGTAAAGCACATCCATCGTTTTGCCAGATTTTTTCATTTCGGCTTTCAACTCTTTGATACGGATTTCGTTGTAATTAATTTTCACCTCCGATTCTTTTTTGAAAATTTTCCATTGTTCTGCTGTTGCTGCTTTCTGCGCTTGCACAGTTATGTCTTGTTTCACTTCTTTCAAATCTTGTTTTGCATCCATTACTTTTTCTTCAGCGTTTTCAACTTTCTTTTCAGAAGATTGGCAACCAGTAATCATTGTCCCAGTGATGAGCGAAGTCGCTACAATTAGTGTGAAAATAGTTTTTTTCATTTTGTGTGTTTTTTAAAATAAGTTTAGTATTATTGTTTGTCTGAAACTGTCAGTTAATCTGACAAGTAACCATTTTGCATCAAAGTTTGTCGATAATTTTGTGCAATTCTTCTTTTGATTTTCCGAGAATGATTTGAAGTTTGCCAAACATCTCTTCTTTTTTGCCACTTTCATACATCAAATCGTTATCCGTTAAGACAGCAAATTGTTGTTTGAGCTTACCTTTTTGTTCAGCCCAGTTTCCTTTAATTTCAGTTGTGTTCATTTGAGTTTTTATTTAGAGGTGAATACTTTAATACATTACAAAGGTGGTCTGTTTTGTGCGGAGTTGTGTTACATAATTTCCTAAAATTATTACATATTTCACACATAAGTATACTTATTATCAATGAATTCAGTGTTTTAAAGAGTAGCGCATAATTGGCTGATGGACATAAAATTTAATCAACTAAAAACAAGCTTTTTGTAGTCATACAAATACCTAATCGACAAGGATTTTAAATCGAAATCAACAATAGAGTCTTTGTTTTTCAGGATAAAAATTGGTGTGATTTAAAGATCGCTGACCTTGTTTTTTTCAAAGCGTTTTGCGGCTTTAGCTGCTCTCTTTTCTTTTAGATTTTTTGCTGGTTCTTTTTTGCTAGATTTCTCTTTGCCTTCTTTTTCCTTTGCCATTTTCTTTAGTTTTTCTCGTTAAATTCTCAAAGTAGTTTAAAATACAAATCAACTATTCATTCATACCCGCTTTTTATCACAGTCTGAATCATTTTGAAGCGGCCATTAGGTTTTATCAAATTCGACTGGTTTGCAGGTATGATGATGGATTGTCCCGTTTCGAGTAATATGGAGTTCCCATCAATCACAATGTTTGCATTTCCTTCGATAATTTGTGCAAAAGTGTCGAATGGCGAAGTTTTCTCCGTTAATCCTTCTCCAGCATCAAAAGACATTACACTGATGTTTCCAGTTGATTTTTTCAGAATAGTTTTGTTAACAACTGAGTTTGAAACATACTCAATAATTTCTACAGTTATATGAGCCTTCGATTTTTCTATTTCTAAACTAGCCATACTATTCGATTTTCAAAATTGTCAATGAAGAGATAGTCCGATAGTTGAAACACCACTGGATAAATCCAAGAAAATTCCAAGTTTTTTGGTGAGGTGATACTCTGTGCCAACATGAATGTCAAGAAACAGCGGGCTAGCATTTTGAGCGTTTCTTACGCCTTGGTAGTTGTTGTCCCAGTTTGAATTTACTAACGCAAATCCTAATGAGCCAGCTAAATAATAATCCCATTTTGGACTGGCATTCAGGATATTATCAAAATAATAAGTCCCTTTTACACCAATCGGAATAACTGTTTCGTGGTAATAATTGTTAGTGTAAGTAAAATAGGTCAGAAAAGGTGCTAAAGTGATGTTATTCGCCACATCGAATTCGTAATTGGCATGCAAAACAGGCAAAGATCGCCCTACATAGCCGTAATAACCCGAATATCCACCAATTCCGATTCCTAAGTTCAGTGTATTTCCATATCTCTCAGAATATGAATTTCGTTGTGCCGATAAATTTGTCCCAATAATCATTAGGATCAATAGTGTAATAAATGTTGTAGTTCTCATTAGTTTAGATTTTAGATGCTGTTAAATTGTTTATTTTTGGTGATCTGGTAATTCAATATAGAACTTACTTCGAATGAATTCAGTAATTATTTTTTGTCTTTTTTCTCATTATGATTGCCGCGATATTCTCCCTCGTCGTTTCCTCTTTTCTGATTTTTGTTATCTATATTATCATTTCTGGTCCTATTCTGATTTGCTTGTGAATGATTATCCCGAAAATCTCTTTTCTCAGGTTTATCTTTGAATGTTTTCTGGTAATGATCGCGGTATCCCTTTGCATATTTTGCTCTGTGCTCGTTGAAATGCGAATAGGGCGTATTTCCCCGATAGTCGCTCATCACTACTTTATAGCCGTTGTATAAATCATAGTTTCGGTATTGACCTGGCAGATTAGATCTGTGCAGCCAACTGTGTCCGTTGAAGTAAATAAACATGGAGGCGTTGATGTCATAATAAGCCTCTACATCAGGCAGATAATAGTATCTGACATTGTTGTAGCCCGATGGTCCCCAAGGAGGAGGCGAGCCAATATTTACATTGAAAGAGATTTGTGCTTGAAGTGAACCGGCGAGAAATAGCACCAATGATATGGCAATTAATTTGATTGTTCTCATCTTTTTCATTTATATAATGAATTATTCTTCACAGAACAAAGGTGAGACTATAAGGGTCTGAATGTGTTACACAATTTGGGATAAGAGTTACATCATTCACACATTGTCAAGAGCGCAGCGTTTTTTTTCTTTCAGGTGTTTGAAAAATGTAGGTGTTAATCCGGTGACTTTCTTAAATTGGTTTGAGAGATGTGCTACACTGCTGTAGTTTAGTTTATATGAAATTTCGGTGAGGTTGAGTTCTCCGTAGATGAGTAACTCTTTTACGCGCTCTATTTTGTGAGCAATTATATAGTGTTCAATGGTAATGCCTGTTACCTCAGAAAATAGATTCGCCATATAAGTATAATCGTGGTGCAGTTTTTCGGCAAGGAAATCTGAGAAATTTGTTTTGGGTAGATCATCTTCATAATGAACCAATTCAATAATAACGTTCTTGATTTTTTCAATCAAAATGGCTCTTTTATCGTCCATCAACTCAAGTCCTGATTTTAAGAGTTCCATTTTCAAGACATCGTGTTGCTCGGAAGATATATTTTCAATAATTTCGATTTCCCCTAATTCTACCACAATATGGTGTAATCCTAATTTTTCCAATTCTGATTTCACTAGCATTTTGCAGCGCAAACTCACCATATATTTGATATATAGCTTCATATCAGGTTGGTGTTGATTTGTATTTAATGTTATTGGATTCGTTCGGAGTAATGCGAAAAACCATTTATTTAGAATAAATAGCTAAATGTCGAAATATTATCGTGTAAATATAAACAATTTTAATGAACAACAGGGCCTTCGAAAGTAATTTAACACTGAAGTAAAAAGTTTCTAGTTACATTATGTTGTAGCTTGAATATTAATAGAACAAAACCCGTTATAATCAATGGATTATAACGGGTTTTGTTCTATTAATAACGATTTGTCACCAACTTCCGCCAGCTCCACCACCACCAAAATCACCGCCACCAAAACCTCCAAAATCGCTTCCGCCGCTGTCGTTTCCACCTCCTGAGAAATTACCCCAAGACCCACCGCCATTGTTGCTTCTACCAAATAGGCTTGCCAAAAACAGCATAGACCATAAGTCAGAACCTCCACCAGCACCACTACTGCTAAAGTTGCCGTTATTTCGATTTTTTCTGGAGATTACGATAAAAAAGACAAAGAAAACAATAAGAACCAACAGTCCACCATATCCGCTACTGCCTTTCTTTTTCTCCATCGGATATTTGTATTCGCCTTTAGCAATCGGAATAATTACCCGTAATGCTTGCACGACTCCACCAAAATAGTCTTTCTGCCGAAAGTGAGGAATCATCTCATTTTCCACAATCCGTTTGCAAATCGCATCGGGTAGTGGACCTTCGAGTCCGTATCCGGTAGCAATAAATGCTTCACCTTTCGTATCAGTGCGTGGTTTAATCAAGATTACTAATCCATTGTTCAGTTTCTTCTGTCCAACACCCCAAGTTCGTCCGATTTGGTATGCAAACTCCGATTTCTCTTGTCCGCCCAAATCTTTAACGGTAACAATCAGAATCTGATTTGATGTGCTATCGTTAAATTCCACCAATACTTGTTCCAATTGTTGCTGTTGTCCTGAACTAAACAGTCCTGCAAAATCATTCACCAATCGAGGCGGATTTGGGCGTTCAGGCACTTGAGCCGAAACTGAGCCAAGCACCGCAAAAAGAAAAAGTGTTAATAATAATCTAACTATTTTCGTTTTCATACTTACATAGTTTAATTTCCAAAAGAAATTTCGTCCGACAACTCATTGACATCATCCGATTCATGAGGAAAGTATTTCTTCAATTGTAATCCGGCTTCAATGACCGATTCAGCAATACCATCCGACAATCGACCTTCAGCAAAGTGAAGACGCATTTTGTCTTTTACAGTATTCCAAAAATCGGATGGAACAACTCGATTAATGCCCTTGTCGCCAATGATTGCGAATTTCTTGGACTCAACCGCCACATAGACTAATACGCCATTTCGCAGATTGGTTTTGTCCATTTTCAAGAAGCTAAACAACCAAGCAGCACGATCTAAAACATCAACCCGACACAGACTTTCGATGTGGACGCGAATTTCGCCAGATGTGTTAAGCTCAGCTTCTTTGATGGCATCGACAATCTGTGTTTGTTGTTCTTTTGAAAAATATTTTGATGCTCCCATAAATTATAAGGGATAAAGTGTAAATGTTAAACGAAATCTATCGCTGTATTCCGCTACATATTAGTTATATATTTGAAATCCTATTTACCAAAGTCTACTGCAGGAGCTTTTTCTGCTCCAACTTGTGCAGCAAAATAACCCTTCTTTTCGAATCCAAACATACCTGCAATCATATTGCGAGGAAAACGACGAATCATCGTGTTATAAACCTTTACTTCATCATTGAATTTGTTTCGCTCTACGGTGATACGGTTTTCTGTACCTTCAAGTTGAGCTTGCAATTCAAGGAAATTCTGATTGGCTTTCAAATCGGGATATTTCTCAACCACCACCATCAGACGGCTCAATGCAGATGATAAACCATCTTGAGCTTTCTGGTAAGCTGCTACGTTGTTCTCTGTCAATTTGCTAGGGTCAATCTTCACCGCCGTTGCACTGGCACGAGCTTCAATTACAGCAGTCAATGTGCTTTTCTCGAAATTGGCAGCACCTTGTACTGTTTTAACTAAATTTGGAATCAAGTCTGCACGACGTTGATACACATTTTGTACTTGCGCCCACGAGTTTTGCACACCTTCGTCAGCACTAACCATTCCGTTGTAAGATCCAGAAATAGACATTCCCATAATTACAAGCAAACCAACCACTACAATGAGTGCGATCCAACCATTTGAAAGTTTCATAATTTTAATTTTCTTAATTGTTTAGAAATTTAATCTACAAATATAATTATAAATCAATTGTATAAGAGAATTGTTCTGAAGTGATTCATAGAATTAATATTTTTTGCAGATTAACTTTAAATGTTAAACAACTAGTTATTAAGAATTGAAATATATATTACAATTGCTAAATAATATAATCACCTAATAATCAAATATATAAGTGTAAAATTCAAGTTAGAAACTATAATTTATAATTTGCATATTACATTTATATTACAAATAATTCCTAACTTGCGGGACTTTTTCAAAAACCTAAAAACGAACCGAATATGTTACGAGGATTATTACCGAAAGAAGTTGCCTTTTTTGATTATTTCGATCAATTGATGGAAATCAACAAATCAATTAGCGAAATTTTCGCAGAAATGATTGAAGGTAAACAAGAACAACAAGCGGCCTCCGCAGCGATAAAAAAATTGGAACGCGAAGCAGATCGTATATCCCGAGTCTGTTTAGACTTACTCCACCGTACTTTTATTACACCATTAGAACGTGATGATATTTTCAATTTGGTGAAATGTCTCGATGGATTTGCCGACAACATCAATGCTACGGCATTCCGTTTGGCAAATTTCAAGATCACTGAGCTTCGCCCCGAATCTTATGAATTTGCAAACATCATTGTCAATGCTGTAAAAGCACTAGATGTAGCAATACACGGATTGAAGAATATAAAGAAATATGATCAAGAGATTCGTGAGAAATGTATTCTTATTCACGATTTAGAAAACGATTCGGACGAAATCAACCGCACGGCTGTAGCCAAACTTTTCGATCAAGAAGATATTATGTTGTTGCTGAAATGGAAATCAATTTACGAACGGATGGAAAGTTCAGTTGATAAATTGGAGCACGCTGCCAATATTATTGAAACCATAGTTATTGACCATTCTTAAATTTGTATCAAAACGAGAGACCTAAATGCAAAGCAGAAGTAATCTTTCGTAAAGATTTCGCAGATTTATTTCGGTGAATTTAAATATTTAATAATTCAAAAAATATATATGGATTCTAGCATATTAATAATCGTTGTTATAACGATTACATTGGCGTTGGTTTTCGATGTTATCAATGGTTTTCATGATGCCGCAAATTCGATTGCAACGGTTGTTTCCACGCGTGTTCTTTCGCCCAAATTTGCAGTGATTTGGGCTGCATTTTTCAACTTTGTTGCCATGTTTATTTTTGCACCTAAAGTTGCCAATACTATTGCCAAAATCATTATCATCGACAATACCGATATCGGATTCATCTACGTCGTATTAGCAGGTCTTATTGGTGCAATTTTTTGGGATTTGTTGACTTGGTGGTTCGGACTTCCAGCCAGTTCCTCACACGCATTATTAGGCGGTTTGGTTGGTGCCGGTTTGGCATACAAAGGAACTGCCATCATCCATTGGGATATAGTTGGTAAAACTGCTGCTTTCATTCCTATTGCACCGCTTATAGGCGTGATTCTGGGTTATATTGTAATGCTTGGCGTTTTGTGGCTTGTACACAAATGGACGCCAAAACAAGTGGATACACACTTTCGTACTGGACAGCTAGCTACTGCTGCTCTTTATTCAATTAGCCACGGTGCAAACGATGCCCAAAAAACAATGGGGGTAATTGTGGCAATACTTGTGGCTGCTAATATGATGACTCCAGGCACAGAGCTATCGCTTTCTCATCCAAATACACTTTGGATCATCTTATCATGTCAGACTGCTATGGCAGTTGGTACGATGATGGGTGGCTGGAAAATAGTGAAAACGATGGGAATGAAATTGACCAAATTAAAACCGGTACATGGCTTTTGTGCTGAATTTGCAGGGTCATGTTCCATCTTTTTTGCCACATATTTGGGAATCCCAATTTCTACAACACATACCATTTCGGGATCGATTATTGGTGTTGGCTCAGTGCAAAGTTTGGCAGGCATAAAATGGGAAACAGCTATTCGCATTGTGGCGGCTTGGGTATTGACTATACCTGCTGCTGCCATTGTCAGTGCAATAGTTTTTTGGGTCATACAATTCTTTCATCCTGGATTTTAAATCATACTCTATCCACACACAAAAAAATCCCGCAATTAGCTTTACAGAGCCGATTGCGGGAGTTTTTTATAGGAATATTGCTCTTATAATTTGGATTGGATTTGTTGGGCTATTTCATCCATCTCTATTGAACTGAGTTTTAGTTTTGGATTTGCAAAATTCATATCCCGCTCAGATTGCATCGGTATTAGGTGAATGTGAGCGTGAGGAACTTCAAGGCCAATTACTGCAATGCCGACCCGTAAACAAGGTAGGGCTGAGTCAATCGCTTTCGCTATTTTTTTTGCGAAAATCATCATTTCGGCAATCGTGTCATCGTCCAAATCAAAAATATAATCTATTTCTTGACGAGGAATAACCAATGTGTGACCTTTTGTTAGCGGACTAATATCCAAGAATGCGTAAAACTTGTCGCTTTCGGCAATTTTGTAGGAGGGTATTTCCCCGGAAGCAATTTTACTGAATATTGATGCCATATTGCTGTTCTTTAGACCCTATAATACATTAGATTGAAATCTCAATCACCTCGAATGACATTACACCAGATGGTACAGTGATTTCGACCACATCGCCAACTTTCTTGCCGAGCAGTCCTTTTGCAATCGGAGTATTCACCGCCAATTTGCCTTCTTTGAGATTAGCTTCTGTCTCCGAAACCAACATATACTTCATCTCAGCGTTGCTCGTCACATTGCGAATTTTCACTTTGTTGAGAATCTGAACTGTATCGGTATGTAGTTGTGATTCGTCTAGCAGACGAGCACTTGCAACGACTTCTTTCATCTGTCCGATTTTCATTTCGAGCAAACCCTGAGCTTCTTTAGCAGCGTCATATTCTGCATTCTCTGACAAATCGCCTTTGTCGCGAGCCTCTGCAATTTGTCTTGAAATTTCAGGTCGTTTCACTGTTTCAAGATGATTCAGATCATCCAAGAGCTTCTTGTAGCCCTCTTGTGTCATGTAGTTAACCGACATTTTTACCTCCTCTTTATTCGTGTTTGGTTTTGATAAAAACGAAAAGAATCCCGACCGTCCGATCGGAACTCCTTTCATTATTTTTCTTCAATAGCTATTGCAAAGATAAAGTATATTTTGTTGAATCCAAATATTTTGAGTGAAAATTTTAGTGAAATTGAAAAAATTCCGCACCTAAATTTTATGTCAGAATATCTTATTTTTCTCGCAATTTAGAATCAGATTATTAATAAAAATGCTTCACAGCTTAATCTCAATGAATTTTTTTTTGATTTTTAATCTTAGAATATTCTCAAAAGTTCAATTTTTAAAATTAATCAAAATTATAGAATTAATTAAATTCAGAGCATTTATTTTGCTATTATTTGAATTATTCAACTTAAAAATCACCTAATATGTAGAATTTTAGACACATAAGCGATCGGAAACTGCAAACTTTGTCTTATCTTTGCGTGATTTTAGACGAAAAAAAATAAAAAAACTTAGAGATTTAAAGTTTATGGTAAATCCAATTATTAAGACGATCGATTTAGGTGATGGAAGACAAATCACCATCGAAACCGGCAAGTTAGCGAAACAAGCTGACGGTTCGGTAATGGTACGTATGGGAAACACGATGTTGTTGGCAACAGTTTGCTCGGCACAAGATGCAAATCCCGGTACAGATTTTATGCCGCTACAGGTAGAATACAAAGAGAGATATGCCGCTAACGGTAGATTTCCAGGTGGTTTCACCCGCAGAGAAGGCAGAGCTTCGGACGCTGAAATTTTAGTTTGTCGATTGGTGGACCGCGCTTTGCGTCCATTGTTCCCCGATGATTTCCACGCTGAAACGTTTGTAAATATTCTATTGGTTTCTGCTGATGGCGAAGATATGCCAGATGCATTGGCTGGTTTGGCAGCATCTGCAGCGTTGGCTGTTTCTGACATTCCTTTCAACGGACCAATTTCTGAGGTACGCGTCGGTCGTATCAATGGCTCATTCATTGTTAATCCTACTTTCGCTCAACTGAAAGAGGCTGATATGGACATTATGGTAGCTGCTACTATCGACAACATTATGATGGTAGAGGGCGAAATGAAAGAAGTATCGGAAGCTGAATTACTCGAAGCAATGAAAATTGCTCACGAAGCCATCAAAATTCAATGTCAAGCTCAGATTGAACTAACTGCAATGGTTGGCAAAACTGAGAAACGCGTTTATTGCCACGAAGTTAATGACGAAGATCTTCGCAAAGATGTTTGGGCTAAAACGTATGACAAAGCATTTGTGGCTGCTACTGCCTGTAATCCTAACAAACACGAACGTGCTGCAGCTTTCAAAGCTGTTATAGCTGAATACAAAGCAGGCCTCACCGAAGAGCAATTGGCTGCAGGTGGTGCTTTGATTGGCAAATATTACCACGATGTTGAGAAAGAAGCGATGCGTCGCAGCATTCTCGACGAAGGCAAACGCCTCGATGGTCGTTCAACTACCGAAATTCGCCCTATCTGGAGCGAAATCGACTACCTACCAGGACCTCACGGTTCGGCAGTGTTCACACGCGGGGAAACTCAGTCGTTGACTACTGTAACCTTAGGTACCAAAAATGACGAGAAACTGATTGACGAGGTGTTGGAAAAAGGCCGCGAACGCTTCCTGCTTCACTACAACTTCCCACCATTCTCTACCGGCGAAGCCCGCGCACAACGTGGAACAGGCCGTCGTGAGATTGGTCACGGTAACCTCGCTCACCGTGCATTGAAAGGCATGATTCCTTCTGATTATCCATATACTGTTCGTATCGTATCTGATATTTTGGAGTCAAACGGTTCGTCTTCGATGGCGACAGTTTGTGCCGGAACATTGGCATTGATGGATGCAGGGGTGAAGATCGCCAAACCGGTTTCGGGTATCGCAATGGGATTGATTTCTGAAAACAAAGGAAAGAATTTCGCTGTATTGTCTGATATTTTGGGTGACGAAGATCACTTGGGAGATATGGACTTCAAGGTAACAGGTACCAAAGATGGTATCACTGCTACTCAGATGGACATCAAAGT